>CAJBXY010000020.1 GCA_903959665.1 uncultured Solirubrobacterales bacterium
AAGGATGGCTTGACTGGCTCGAAGCCGCTCAGGTGCCCGCGATAACCGATGTCGATACGCGCGCGCTGGTCCGCCATCTGCGAAGCCGTGGCGCGATGCGCGGTGGCATCTTCGCCACAGCCGACGAGGCTGGTGCGGCGGTGCTGATCGAAGCCGAGCCGCCGATGGACGGGCAGAACCTCGCCGCCGCCGTCGGCCCGCAGCAGCTGATCCGCCACGGAGAGGGAAACAGCGGGCCGCGCGTTGCGGCGATCGACACCGGAATCAAGATGTCGATCGTGAACCAGCTGGTCGAGCGCGGCGTGCGACTAGACCTTCATCCGTGCAACGTCAGCGCAGAGGCGCTGCTTGCAGATGATCCTGATGCGATCTTCCTCGCCAACGGCCCCGGCGACCCGGCTGCGCTCGACGGCGTCGTTGAGACGGTTCGCGGAGTGCTCGGTAAGAAGCCGGTCTTCGGGATCTGCCTTGGCCATCAGCTCTGCTGCCGGGCGCTCGGCCTTGAGACCTTCAAGCTGCCGTTCGGTCACCGCGGCGTCAACCACCCGGTCAAGGATCTGCGGACAGGGAAGATCGAGATCACCTCGCAGAACCACGGCTTCGCCGTTGCCGCGCCAGACGGCGGCCTCAGGGTTGAGAGCGACGAACCGATCCGCTGGGAGACCGACTTCGGCGCCGCCGAGCTGAGCCATGTGAACCTGTACGACCGCACCGTTGAGGGACTGACGCTGCTCGACGTACCTGGCTCAACCGTCCAGTACCACCCGGAGGCCGGGCCCGGCCCTCACGATGCGCGCCACCTCTTCGACGAGTTCGTGGAACGAATCACGAGGACGGCTGCCTGATGCCCCGGCGCGATGACATCCGCAAGATCCTCGTAATCGGCTCCGGCCCGATCGTGATCGGCCAGGCCGCCGAGTTCGACTACTCGGGCGTTCAGGCCTGCAAGGTGCTGCGCGAGGAGGGCTACGAGATCGTCCTCGTCAACTCCAACCCAGCGACGATCATGACCGACCCCGAGTTTGCTGACGCGACCTACGTCGAGCCGCTGCTGCCCGGCCCGGTTGCGGCCGTGATCGAGAAGGAGCGCCCTGACGCGCTGCTGCCGACGCTCGGCGGTCAAACGGCGCTGAACCTCGCCAAGGCGCTAGCTGAGGACGGCACGCTGGAGCGTTTTGGCGTCGAGCTGATCGGCGCCGACTACGAGGCGATCGACCGCGCTGAAGATCGTGAACGGTTCGCTGAGACGATGGAGGCTGCCGGTCTGAAGATGCCGCGCAGCGCAATCGCAACGACGGTTGACGAGGCGCTCGATGCGCTGGGCGAGATCGGCCTGCCGGCGATTGTGCGACCCGCCTTCACGCTCGGTGGGCGCGGCGGTGGAATCGCCCGCGACGAGGCCGAGTACCGCTCGATCGTCGCCCGCGGAATCGAAGCCTCACCGATCGGTCAGGTCTTGCTCGATCAGTCGGTGCTCGGCTGGGGGGAGTTTGAGCTCGAGGTGATGCGCGACCGCGACGACAACTGCGTGATTGTCTGTTCGATCGAAAACATCGACCCGATGGGCGTTCACACAGGCGATTCGCTAACGGTTGCGCCGCAACAGACGCTGACTGACTCGCTCTACCAGCAGCTGCGCGATCAGGCATTGGCTGTGATCCGCGCGGTTGGCGTTGAGACCGGTGGGTCGAACGTCCAGTTCGCTGTAAATCCAGCCACCGAAGAGATTCTCGTGATTGAGATGAATCCGCGCGTCTCACGCTCGTCGGCACTGGCATCGAAGGCGACCGGGTTCCCGATCGCCAAAATTGCCGCGCGCTTGGCAGTCGGCTACACGCTCGATGAGATTCCTAACGACATCACTCAGGTAACGCCGGCCAGCTTCGAGCCGACGATTGATTACGTCGTCGTCAAGTGGCCGCGCTTCGCATTCGAGAAGTTCCCCGGCGCCGATCCACGGCTCTCGACGCACATGAAGAGCGTTGGCGAGGTGATGTCGTTCGGCCGAACGTTCCAACAGGCCTTCGCTAAGGCGATGCGCAGCCGCGAGCTCGATAGTCACGCCAAGCTGCAGGGGCTAAGCCTCGATGACCTGATCGCCGCGCTAACTCCGGCGGGAGCGGAGCGCTACGACTTCATGCTCGAAGCCTTCCGCCAAGGCGCGACGCCCCAGCAAGTCCACGAAGCCTGCCTTGTTGACATGTGGTTCCTGCGCCAGCTCCAGCAGCTCGCGCTCGAGCCGCAGGCTCCGTTCGCCGGCGAGCGCGTATACCGCTCGGTTGATACATGCGCGGCCGAGTTTGAGGCGCGCACTCCGTACTTCTATTCCGGCTGGGAGCAGCACGCGGAGGGTGAAGTCGACCGTGGCGACAACGCTTCGGTGATGATCCTTGGAGCCGGGCCAAACCGAATCGGCCAGGGAATCGAATTCGACTACTGCTGCGTTCACGCCGCGATGACCGTTCGCGAGAGCGGCCGCGACGCGGTGATGGTGAACTGCAATCCGGAGACGGTCTCAACCGACTACGACACCTCCGACCGGCTCTACTTCGAGCCCTTGACGCTTGAGGACGTGCTCGCTGTCGCTGAAGTTGAGAAGCCTGAAGGGGTGATCGTCCAGTTCGGGGGCCAGACTCCGCTGAAGCTCGCCGAAGGGCTCGTCGAAGCCGGAATCAACGTTCTTGGAACTAGCGTCGACGCGATCGATTTGGCCGAGGATCGCGGGCGCTTTGGCGGCCTGCTCGAAAGCCTTGGCTACCAGGCGCCCCCGTACGCGCAGGCGCACTCGGTCGAGCAGGCGCTCAGCGCCAGCGAGGAGGTTGGCTTCCCGCTGCTGGTTCGGCCCAGTTACGTGCTCGGTGGCCGCGCAATGGAGATCGTCTACTCGCAGGAAGACCTCGAGGATTACCTTTCGCGCAACGTCCGCGAGGACGGCCGCGCGATCTACCTCGACCGCTTCCTCGAGAACGCGATTGAGGTAGACGTTGACGCTCTCTGTGACGGCTCGAACGTCTGGATCGGCGGCATCATGCAGCACGTAGAGGAGGCTGGGATCCACTCCGGTGACAGCGCCTGTGTGCTGCCGCCTCACTCACTTGGGCCGGAGATGTTGGCCGCGATCCGTGAGCAAAGCGAAGGGATCGCGAAGGCGCTCGGTGTTGTTGGACTTTGCAACATTCAGTTTGCTGTTTACGGCGCAGAGCTTTATGTAATCGAGGCAAATCCGCGCGCCTCGCGGACGGTCCCCTTCGTCAGCAAAGCGATCGGGCTGCCGCTAGCGAAGCTCGCCTGTCGCCTGATGCTCGGCGAGACGATCGAGCAGCTAGAGCTTCCCGCCGACCCAATGGGTCACGCCCACGTCTCCGTCAAAGAGGCCGTGATGCCTTTCGATCGCTTCGATGGCGCCGACGCCCTGCTCGGGCCAGAGATGCGTTCGACCGGGGAGGTGATGGGTGTCGCTCGCGACTTCCCGACCGCGTTCGCCAAAGCCCAGGCGGCGGCCGGGGCGGCGCTGCCGGATGGCGGCACTGCCTTCATCACCGTCACCGACTCGGATAAAGCCGGCGCGGTAGCGATCGCACAGACGCTCCACGACCTTGGTTTCACTATCGTCGCCACGCGCGGAACCCGTGAAGCGCTCGAACGGATGGGTGTGCCGGCAACGGAGCTGATGAAGGTTGGCGAAGGGTCACCGAACGTCGTCGACATGATCGAAAGCGGTGAGGTGACCTTGGTGGTCAACACGCCTACCGGCTCCGGCGCGCGTAGCGACGGCTGGGAGATTCGCCGCGCAGCGGTGGCCCGCAGCGTTCCCTGCCTAACCACGTTGGCCGGTGGCCTCGCAGCGGTGAGGGCAATCTCCTCGGCCCGTCACGGCGAAGCAGAAGTGCTCTCTTTGCAGGAGATTCACCGCGGGCTTTACTCGGTTGAGGCTGAGGCGTGAGCAGCGATGATCACCGCGTGCAGGCGCCGTTCGGCGCCCGCGAGGTGACGGTCGCGACTGCCGAGCAGATTGGCCCGTACCGCGTCTTTGGCTGCAGCGACGAACTTGGCCCGCGGCCGACGGCGGGGCAGTTCTACATGCTCGCTAGCTCTGAGCGCTGGGGCGCGGGCAGCGACGAGCGCCCGTACCTACCGAGGGCGATCTCAGTCCTCGCGGCCGGCGATGCCGACCTCTCCTTCATGATCGAGGCCGTCGGCCCGGGGACCGAGCGCCTCGAACAGCTCGTCGAGGGCGACGGGCTGCGGCTGCTCGGGCCGCTTGGCAACGGCTTCAGCGCTCCCGCCGACGGCGCTCGCGCGATCCTCTGCGGCGGCGGCATCGGGATCGCGCCACTGGCGATGATGCAGCAGCAGCTGCTCAGCGCCGGCCGTGAAGTAACCGCTCTGCTTGGCTTCCGTGATGGCGCCCATGCAGCTGGGGCAAGGCTGATCGCTGGCGCCCAGGTCGCAACCGACGACGGCTCGGTTGGCCATCAGGGGCTGGTGACGGAGCTGCTGCTGGCCGAACTCGATCGCGATTCGAACGCCGTGATCTACTCCTGCGGTCCTCCACAGATGCTCGACGCTGTGCGCGCGATCGGGGTTGCCAGAGGCGCGGCGACCCAGCTAGCGCTCGAGGCGCCGATGGCCTGCGGCTTCGGGGCCTGCTACGGCTGCGTCGTGAAGGCCGCCGACGGCAGTTACCGCCGCAGCTGCGTTGACGGACCGGTCATAAGCGCCGACGAACTGGCGCCAGACTGGCTCGAGGTCGGGGGCGTGAAGTGACCGTGAACCTCTGCGGAATCGAGCTAGCCCACCCCGTAATCAACGGGTCGGGAACCTTTGACGTGATCGCTGCCAGGCGCGTGTTTGGTGCCGAGGTCGATGAGCAGTTCCCTTTCTCGGCCTTCGTTTCGAAGACGATCACGCCCCAGCCGCGGGCGGGAAATCCTCCGCCACGACTCTTTGAAACCGCGGCCGGTCTGATCAATTCGATCGGCCTGCCAAACCGTGGGCTGGCTGGGTATCTCAAAGATGAGCTGCCGCAGCTTGCGACGCTGCCGGTGCCGTTGATCACCAACGTGATGGGCTCCAACGCCGACGAAGTCGGTCAGCTTTTCGAAGCGCTTGAGGGTCGCGGCGAGATCGCCGCAATTGAGCTGAACGTTTCCTGCCCGAACGTGAAGACCGGGTTAGACATCGGCTCCGACCCCGGCGAGCTGAGCAAGTTGCTCGCGGCCGTGCGTGAGAAAACGACGAAGCCGCTGATCGTCAAGCTGACTCCAAACACCGCGAATGTTGCGCTTGTTGCCGCCGCCGCTGAAGCTGCCGGCGCCGACGCCGTTTCGCTGATCAACACGCTGAGAGCCTTCGCCGCCGACCCCGCGCGCCCCGGGGAGGCTTGGCTCGGTGGCGGCACCGGCGGGCAGTCCGGCCCAGCCATTCGCGCCGTCGCGCTCGCTCAAACGGTCGCTGTAGCGGCCGCTGTCGAACTTCCAATAGTTGCGATGGGCGGCATCGCGAGCGCCGCCAACGGTCGCCAGTTCCTCGACGCCGGTGCGCTGGTAATCGCTGTCGGTACCGAAAGTTTTCGCGACCCAGCGGCGGCGGGCAGGATTGCCGCCGCGCTGAGCTAGTCGCTCTAAGCGGCGTGGCGCGAGCGCGCCACCGAGGCGACGAATTCGAGAACACTCGACCTCAAGTCGACGTCAAGTCGAATTTTCCGATCACGCGTCGCTGAGCGATCAGAGTTGTGT
The DNA here is from genome assembly GCA_903959665.1 of uncultured Solirubrobacterales bacterium. Classification (GTDB taxonomy): domain Bacteria; phylum Actinomycetota; class Thermoleophilia; order Solirubrobacterales; family Solirubrobacteraceae; genus F1-60-MAGs163. Next base: position 5,739 of record CAJBXY010000020.1, read on the forward strand.
ATGCTCGCCGCCGTGGCTTCGGCAACCAAAAAAACTTCTCTCGCAGCGACAGAGGCACCGGAGCGTTCGAAGCTCCAACGGATGGAAGCGCTAGAGCGCGCAAACCAGATCCGCAGCCAGCGCGCGAAGCTCAAGCGCGACCTGCGCGCCGGCAAGGCGACGATCGATCGGCTGCTCGAATCACCACCCGAGTACCTCGAGACGGCGAAGGTCTTCGACCTCCTCTTGGCGGTGCCGAAGTTCGGCCGCGTCAAGGCCAACAAGATTCTTCAGCAGGTCCGCATCTCACCGAGCAAGACCGTCGGTGGCCTCTCCGATCGCCAGCGCGGCGAGCTCGTTCAACTGCTGCGCAGCCGCACGCGCTAGTCGCGCCGGACGATCACTTAGCCTGCGCTGATGGCGCACGTGATCGTGATAACCGGGCCCTCGGGGGTCGGTAAAGGGACGGTTATTCGCTTGCTACGCGAGCGTATGCCCAGCGTGCGCCTAAGCATTTCGGCAACGACGCGTGCTCCCCGGCCGGGCGAGCAGGATCAGGTTGACTACCACTTTCTAGGCGCCGAGCAGTTCGATGCGCTGATCGCTGAGGGTGCCTTTGCGGAGCACGCTCGCTACGCCGGTCAGCAGTACGGCACGCTGCGCAGCGAGCTTGAAGAGAGCGCAGGGGAGGGCGATGTGATTGTGCTCGAGATCGAACTTCAAGGCGCGAGGCAGATCCGCGAGTCGATGCCTGCTGCGCTGCAGGTCTTTATCGCGCCACCATCATTTGAGACGCTGCGCGAGCGGCTTGTCGGCCGCGGAACCGACTCGGCGCAGACGATCGACGAGCGGCTCGCCGTCGCCCGCGAGGAGCTTGGCGCCCAGGACGAGTTCAGCGAGGTGATTGTCAACGACCGGCTCGGTGACGCCGTCGACGCGTTGGAGCTGCTCGTTCAAGGTCAGCTGCGCGGAGCGGTAGACTGATCATCATGATCGCTCCTCGGATTGACGCCCTGCTCGAACAGGTGGACTCTAATTACGCCACCGTGATCGTCGCCGCCAAACGTGCGCGCCAGATCAACAGCTATTACCACAACCTTGGCGAGGGAACGTTTGATGAGTTTCCGCCGCCGATGGTTGCCAGCCACTCGGCCAATTACCTCACGATCGCACTTGAAGAGGTAGCCGACGGCAAGCTGATTTACCGCTACCCCGAATAGCCCGGGTAGAGCCAGGAGGCATAGATGGCACGAATTCTTCTCGGCGTCACCGGAGGGATCGCCGCCTACAAGGCGCTCGACCTAATCCGTCTAGCGGCCGCTGGCGGCCACTCGCTTCGCGTGATCCAGACCGATAACTCGCAGCGCTTCGTAGGCGCCGCTTCGTTCGCGGCGATCACCGGCGCGCCGGTGCTTACCAGCGAGTGGGAGCGTGATCCCGCCCGCGGCGCGTTCCCCGACCAGTCAACGCCCGAACACGATCCGATCAGCCACCTCGAACTGGTGCGCAACGCCGACTGCTTCGTAATCGCGCCGGCCAGCGCCAACACGATCGCCAAACTGGCGCACGGACTTGCCGACAATCTGCTGACGAGCGCAGCACTCGCAGCATCGTGCCCGCTGATTGTCGCTCCGGCGATGAACCACCAGATGTGGGAGAGCCCAGCAACACAAGGAAACATTGAGCTTCTGCGTAGCCGCTCGGTAACGATCATCGACCCTGAGGTCGGTTCGTTGGCTAGCCGTAACGAATGGGGAAGTGGCCGACTGGCGCAGCCGGCGACGATTCTGTCGGCGATTGAGCAGATCGTCCCGGCCGGAGAGCGCCCTTGGGATGGCCGCCGCGTCCTCGTGACGGCGGGAGGGACCCGCGAAGCGATCGACGCGGTTCGCTTCGTTGGCAATCGTTCATCGGGGCGGATGGGCTTCGCGCTGGCCGAGGCTGCCGCCGCGCGCGGCGCCGTAGTGACGGTGATTGCGGCGAACGTTGATCTGCCACGGCACGCACAGATTTCCTACATCGATGTCGAAAGCGCGGCCGACCTGGAGCGCGCCGCAGGGGAGCAGTTCGTCGGCTGTGACCTATTGCTGATGGCAGCAGCCGTCGCCGACTTCACGGCCGCCGATCCCGCGCAGGGGAAGCTGAAGAAGGACGGACGGCCAGAGCTGGAACTAACCCTGACGCCAACCACCGACGTGCTGGCGCAGCTCAGCGAGAGCAGCAGCGAAGGGCAGATGCTCGTCGGCTTTGCCGCAGAGCACGGCCCCAACGCCGTCGAACTCGGGCGAACCAAGCTTGCCGCCAAGGGGCTTGACCTGCTGATCGTCAACGACGTCTCAGCTGACGGGATTGGCTTTGAAAGCAGCTCGAACGAGGTGACGATCATCTCGAACGAGGGCGACCTCCACGTTCCAAAGGCCGACAAGTTGGCGATTGCAAACGAAATCCTTGACGCGGTCGACCGACTCGCTCTCCAGCGGGCAGGTAGCGCGGTCTCTCAGGCGAGCAATGAGTGATCCGTCCGCCTACGAGTCGTACCGCAGCGGGCTGACGCTGCTCGAAAGGGGCGACCATCACGCTGCCGTGATCGCACTAATGCGTGCGCGCGAGGTCGAGCCGGACGCTGCGATGGTTCGCGAGGCGCTCGGACGCGCGCTCTTCGGCGCCCACCGCTACCGCGAGGCTGCAGCTGAGTTCCAGGCCGTCGTCGACGGCGCCCCGACCAACGATTACGCACTCTTCTGCCTTGGTCGCTGCCTGCAGCTGCTCGGCGCCCACGATGACGCTCGCCGCCCGCTGGCGCTGGCCGCCTGCCTGAGGCCGGAACGCGACGATTACCGCGCCTACCGTGACGCGGCTCGGCGCCTAGCGTCCTGAGTCACCACTGGGCGCTCAGCGCCAGCGAGGAAAGCTCGGCGGTGCTATCGTTCTAAACGAGCTTTCGAAGTCCGGTAGCGCCGGTCACAGCAGCAACGGAAGTGGGCGCTAGCCCACTTTTTTTATCCCCATATACCGATGAATACGACTCAAATACACGCCGAAATCGAAGCCAAGCTGGCTGAAACTCAGCCTGCGCTTGAGGTCCTCGCCGTTGAAGGCGCGGGCAGCGGCACGGTCCGCGTTGTGATCGATCATCCCGACGGCGTCACGCTCGACCTTTGCGCAGCGGTGACCAACGACCTCGAGCTGGTGCGCGAGAAGGTTGGTCTTGAGGTCTCATCGCCTGGTCGCGAGCGGCCGCTAACGCGCCCCGAGCACTACCAGCGCTTCCTTGGCCGCCGCGCCAAGGTGCGTACCTCCGAGCCGCTCGAGGGACAAAGCAACTTCACCGGCGAACTTGTCGGAGCATCAACTGAAGAGGTAACGATCTCGGCCGGCGACGCGCTGGTCGCGATTCCCTATACGGCGATTAAACGATCCAACCTGATCGAGGAGTAGCAAGATGTCGACAGAGATCATCGAAGCAATGACAGTGCTCGCTAACGAAAAGGGGATTAGCCCCGAGCGGCTCATCACCGCGCTCGAGGACGCGCTCCTTTCGGCCTATATGAAGCAGTCAACGTCGGTTAAGTACGCGCGCGTCCAGCTTGACGCTGAGACCGGCGATTACCGCGTGATTGAGCTGAAGATCCCTGAACGGCTTGAAGCGCAGCTGATCGTCGAAGCGATCGACGAGGAGACCTACCTTGACCCTGAGACGGGCGAGTACGTCGAGCCAGCAGAGCCGGTGATCGATCCTGAGAAGTTCGCGATCTACCGTGATCAGATCGAAGAGGCCGACGTGACCCCAGACGACTTCGGCCGGATTGCTGCGCAGACGGCAAAGCAGGTAATCCTCCAGCGCGTCCGTGAAGCCGAGCGCGACATGATGTTCGACGAGTATCAAGATCGCGTCGGCGAGCTCGTCAACGGCATCGTCCAGCAGTCCGATTCGCGTTACACGCTGGTCCAGCTCGGCGTTGGCGGCCGGATCGAAGCGTTGCTGCCCAGGTCCGAGCAGGTTGACGGCGAGCGTTACGACCACGGCCAGCGCGTCAAGGCCGTGATCAAAGAGGTTTCGGCCGACACGAAGGGTCCTTCAATCATTCTCAGCCGCCGTGACCCTGAGCTAATCAAGGCGCTCTTTGAGCTCGAAGTTCCTGAGATGGCCGATGGGCTGGTTGAGATTGCCAACGTCGCGCGCGAACCGGGCTACCGCTCGAAGATCGCAGTCGTCTCCTACGCCGACGGCGTCGACCCGGTCGGCGCCTGCGTCGGCCCACGCGGCTCTCGCGTGCGGATGGTCGTCTCCGAGCTGCGCGGCGAGAAGATCGACATCATTCCTTACAACGAAGAGCCCGCACGGTTCGTCGCCAAGGCTCTTTCGCCGGCCCGTGTTCGCGAGGTTGTGGTCGATGATGAGGCGCGCCAGGCAACGGTGATCGTCCCCGACGACCAGCTCGCACTGGCAATTGGGCGCGAGGGGCAGAACGCGCGCCTTGCTGCCCGTCTAACCGGCTGGCGGATCGACATCCGCTCCGAATCAGAGTTCGCTACGGAAGCCCCTGACGGCTCGATGTCGGCCGATGAAGAGGTCGGCGGGCGCTGCGTCGCGGTGCTCACGAATGGCCGTCGTTGCCCGAACGCCGCTCTGCCAGGCACGACCTCCTGCGGCCTTCCCGCTCATATTGCTCTGGGCCGCTTCAGCGGCAACTCGGTCGCCTTCGCCGCCGAGCTCAGCGAGGAAGAGATCGAACGCTTCGCAGATCCTGAGGTTCCGGCCGCCGAGCTGGCCGATCGCGTCGGTGAGATTGAAGCTGTCGTTGCCGAAGCGCAGGCGATCGCCGCGGCCGCCGCCGCCGCAGAGGCTGAGGCCGCAGAGGCCGCCGCCGCCCAGGCAGCAGCCGCTGCCGAAGCGCAGGCCGGCGAAGAAGCCGGCGATGACGATGCGCTCCTCGATGCTGAGGACGCCGCCGGCGAGGCCGAGGAGGTAGCTGAAGAGGCTGAGGAAGAGAAGATCGAAGCTGAGGACGAGGCCGCTGAGGACGCGGCGACTGAGGAGCTCGCCGAGGCCGAAGAGGTTGAAGACGAAGCGGCCAAGGCCGAGCTGGAA
>CAJBXY010000021.1 GCA_903959665.1 uncultured Solirubrobacterales bacterium
ACCTGATCGAGCGCTTGGACGGAGACGCTGAGGAAAGGACCGGCAATGAACGGAACGAGTGCGAGCAGCGCGGCGGCGATCATCACGAGCCGGGCCAAGCCGTGAACGGTCGGGTCGCGCTCGGCGAGCCTGCCGCCGTACCAGTAGCCGATGCTGAGCGCGACCAAGACGGTCGCGATCGTGTTGGCCCAAACGATCGTTGAGGCACCGAACCACGGCGCGATAAGGCGCGCAGCGGCGATCTCCGAACCAAGCGACGCGGCGCCGACTACGGCGACAATCGCAACCGTTAGGCGATGTATTCGACGAAGTCCTTCTTGCGAGCGCCGCAGACAGGGCAGAACCAAGTGTCAGGAATCTCTTCGAACTGAGTTCCGGGCGGAATGCCGCCGTCAGGGTCGCCTTCGGCCGGGTCGTAGATGTAACCGCACGACTCGCAGATCCACTGTTTCACTGCTTCGCTATCAGTCATAAATAAAACGGTAGCGCAGCAGGGCGGCGGCGGGCGCGCCCGTTAAGCTGCGCGGCGTGGAGTTCGAGAAGCCAGCGCCAGGAGAGGAACTGAACGAATCGGGCGATGCGACCGTGCCGCGCCAAGCGGCTTCGGTGATTCTTCTGCGTGGAGGGTCCGAGGCACTTGAGCTGCTGCTCGTGCAGCGCACGCCCGATGCCCGCTTCATGGGTGGCTTCTGGGTCTTCCCTGGCGGCGCCGTTGACGCCCACGAAGGCGAAGGCGATGAGGCGCACCGGCTGGCCGCCGTTCGCGAACTCGAAGAGGAGGCGTCGGTCGGCGGTATTGCGCCCGCTGATCTGGTCAAGTTCTCACGCTGGATTACCCCGGCCGTCGTGAAGATTCGCTTCGATACGCACTTCTTCCTCGCACCCGCCCCCGCCGACGCGGCGCCGGTCGTCGACGGCAGTGAGATCGTCGACCTCGTCTGGCACACACCTCAGAGCGCGCTAGAGGCTTACGGACGCGAGGAGTTGCCGCTCGTCTTCCCGACGATCAAACACCTTGAGCAGTTCTCAGCCTTCGAGAGCGCCGACGCTTTGATCGGGCATGCGGCCGAGCAGACTGTCGAACCGGTCGAGCCGCGGATCTTGGTGGAAGGTGAAGTGGCGCGGGTATTACTGCCGGGCGAACCGGGCTACGACTGAGGCGCTTCTTCAGCGGCAGCTTCGACTTCTTCTGCAGCTTCTTCGCCGTCCGCAGCTTCAGCTTCGGCGACGGCTTCTTCCCCAGCCTCAGACTCAGCCTCGGCCGCGTCATCATCAGTGGCGACAATCTCTTCTTCAGCGACGATTTCTTCCTCAGCGACCACTTCGCTCGCTGCTCCGCCCTCCTGCTGGAGCCGGTAGAGCGGCGCGACAACGTTCACTAGCGGCACAAGCTTGAGGATCACCGCTACAGGCCCCTGGGCTTTCATCTTGCTCTGCGCCAGCGCCGTGATGATGTTGGTCTCGCCGAGCCAGAAGCCTTGAGCGGTGTCGCCGGGCATCGCCAGAATTGCGGCCGGCCGTAGCTTGCTCTCGCCGAACTCGACCTCGATCGGCTGGTCGGCTTCAAGCTTCAGCGTGATCTGCGCCTTCGGCGCAACGGTCTCAAGCCTCACGATCGTGCCGACGCGCTGAAAATCGCGCGCATTATCAGGGTCGGTCGCCGCCGCCTTGAGGCAGGCGCCAAGCGAAGCGTAAATCTCGTCTGCCGATGAAAAGTGAGCCACGAAGCTCTCAGACTAGTCGCCGCGCTTCCACCGCGCCGCGCCGCAAGCAACGAAGACCGTCGCTTGGTAGGTTTGGCGGGTACCCACGAGTAGGAGAGAGACGATGGCAACTAAGACCGCAAAGCTCGAAAATTTCATCGGTGGGAAGTTCGTCCCAACAACAGGCGAAGGCGTTCACGAGGTTTTCAACGCTGCAACCGGCGAAGTGATCGCCGAGATGGGCATCTCCAGCGCCGCCGACGTCCAGGCCGCCGTTGACGCCGCGACCGCAGCCTTCCCCGAATGGCGCGACGCAACCCCG
>CAJBXY010000022.1 GCA_903959665.1 uncultured Solirubrobacterales bacterium
TAGCTTCTCGCCGTCAACCTCAGCGTCGAGCAGCGCGCTGGTTAGGTCGTCTTGGCGTTCTTCGCCGCGCGCCTCGACGAGGTTCCAGACGTATTCGAAGACCTCTTTGAGCGCCTCCCACGTGTCACTCATGTCGCCAACTACGCGCGGGTCCTCAAAGGCTGTTGTGCGGTTGGTCCAGTCGACGAGCTTGTCGGCGTCCTCGCGTGGCGCGCCGAGCATGTCGCCGATTACCATCGCCGGCACGTAAACACCGACGTCCTGAACGAGGTCGATCTTGCCGTCGGGGTGGCGCTCAAGCGCGTTGTCATAGACGAGGTTGACGATCTCGCGGATGCGGTCGGCGTGATCGAGCGAGCGCTTCGGAGTGAAGGCCTTCTGCACCAGCGCTTTGAGCCGGTCATGGCGTGGTGGATCCTGTGCGATCAACATCATGCGCATGAAATAGAGCGGCTCGTCGGGCGCGTCGTCGGGGATCTGATCGTCGGGCAGGAACTGGTTGACGGCGAGAATTCCGCCGATCTCCGACGAGAAGGTCTCGAAGTCGCGACCGACCGAGGCGATCTCCTCAAAGCGCGTCACCGACCAGAAGCCCTGCTCGTGGGCGAACCCTTCAAGTGGGCTCCAGTGAACGGGCTGCTCGTTGCGCAGCCGCTCAAAAACCTCGTGTGGCGGGCCGTCCTCCCAGAGCGAGAGGTCGCTGAGGTCGATCTGGTTGAGGTCGGTGCCGGCGGTTGTCGTCATTGAGTTGCTCTCCCGAACGGAATTGACAGGGTGTCAAGTGTTCACCCTAGCGGATCAAGCGGCGAGCGTCCACCAACCACCTGCGTATCGTGTGACGAGTGTTAGGAGTCGCATTGGCAACATTTGCGCTCGCCGCCGGTGGCCAGGCCGCGGCGGCGGAGCGACCGCCGATCGCGTGGAATGCGATCCCCTACTCGGCCAAGCGCAAGCGCCAGATGGCCTCTTACTCAAAGCGCCACTACGGCCTGCGCCGCTACGGCCTCCACAATCCGAAGGTGATCGTCCAGCACCTCACCGAATCTTCGACCTACAGCCCGATCTGGACGATGTTTGCCAACAACGTCGCCGACAACGAGCTCCACGAGCTGCCAGGCGTCTGCTCGCACTTCGTGATCGATCAGAACGGCAAGATCCATCAGCTCGTGCCGATCAGCCTGATGTGCCGCCATACCGTTGGCCTCAACTGGACGGCGATCGGGATTGAACACGTGGGCTTCAACCCGTCCGACGTGCTTGGCCGCTCGAGCGTTCGGAGGGCTTCGCTGAGGCTGACCAACTGGCTGCGCTGCCGCGAAGGGATTGAAATACGCAACGTGATCGGCCACAACGAGAGTTTGAAATCGCGCTACCACCATGAGAACGTGAGCCGTCTGCGCGGCCAGACGCACGACGACTTTCCAACCAGCGCGATGCGCAAGTACCGCGCCGCGCTGCGCAAACTGACGTGTTGAGCGCTCCGCGCGTCAGCTTCCTCGGCCACTCGACCGTTGCGATCGAGGATTCCGGCGTGCGGCTGCTCACCGACCCGCTGCTGCGCGGGCGGATCGGCCACCTGCGTCGCCACGGCGCGCCGGTGACGGAGGGCTCGTGGGCAACGCTTGACGGCGTTCTGCTCTCACACCTTCACCACGACCACTTCGACCGCCGCTCACTTGCGCTGCTCGGGCGCTCAACGCCGATCGTCGTGCCGCGCGGCGGCGGCGCGCTGGTCCGCGAGCTTGGCTTCTCGCAGGTCGAGGAGGTTGTTGCCGGTGATCGCGTCAACTTCGGCGCCGTCAACGTGCTCGTCGTTCACGCCGAGCACGAGGGTGGCCGCGGGCCGCGCAGCGCCCACCACGCCCAGCCGGTCGGTTACGTGATTGAAGGAGAGCGGCGGATCTACTTTGCAGGCGACACCGACATCTTCGACGATATGGCAGCGATCGCTAAGCCGCCGCTCGACCTTGCGCTGGTTCCCGTCTGGGGTTGGGGGCCAACGCTTGGGCCCGGTCATCTTGATCCGCGCTCGGCGGCCGACGCGCTGGCGCTGCTGGCGCCGGCGGTCGCAATTCCAATTCACTGGGGGACCCTCTACCCGTTCGCACTTGAGCGGCTGCGCCCGAGGGCGCTCAGCGACCCGCCGCACCTCTTCAAGCGTTACGCCGGCGAACTTGCGCCGCGCAGTGAGGTACGGATCCTCGCGCCTGGTGAGACGACGGAGCTGTAGCTAGCCACGCCGGGGCGGGCGCATCGCTGCCGCGACCCACGCCAGCATCACGGCCTGCAGCGGCAGCCTTGCCCACAGCGCCGCAGGCGGAATCTTCGGGAAGCGCTCCGGATGTGTCGCCATCTCAACGTTGGCCGGGAAGACGCCGATCAGCGTCAGGATCGCCAACAGGCCGCCGGCGCGGCGAACGCGGCGGTCGGGGCAGATCAGCGCCGCGCCCGCAACGACCTCAGTGACTCCGCTGGCGAAGATCAGCTCGTCATGGGCCGGCAGCCAAGCAGGCATCATCGGCTTGTAGAACCAAGGGCGAGTGAAGTGCATTACACCGGCGTAGACGAGGGCGGGGCCGCAGAGGAATCGGATCAGGCGCATTGGCGGAGCTTATGTGCCCGGCGCAGGAGGCAGCGTGAAGGCCTGGTCGCCGATCGCGATCACCGGCTGCTCGCTGCCGTCGGCGCGGGCGGTGATTGAGAGCGGGTGCTCGGCGCTGTCGGTTTCAAAGACGGCGATCGCGATGTTGCGCCCGCCGAGCGCCGCGGCCAGCGCGCTGACGCCGTCAACGAGGTGCTCGAGGCCGCCGATCGTTCCCGCCACCTCGCCGGTGGCAGGATCAACGTTGAACGGGGGGAGTGGTTTCAGCTCCGGCAGGGCCGGCGGTGCTGGTTCGAGCTGCGCTCCATGATCGAGTCCGACGAGGCGGTCACCGAGGTTTACTTCGATTGCGCGGAAGCGTTCGCAGTCAACGGTTGCCGGCCCAATGCCGGGCTCACGGTCGACCAGGGCGACGGCGCGAAGCGCATTGGAATGGTGCAGAAACTGGCGCAGCGTGACGACGGCAAAATCGAGCTCGCCGACGCTTTCGACCATCTCTAGCTCTTCGTCTGCGGGCTGATCCATCGCATTGGAAGCTATCAGCGGCGCTACCGCGGGATCGCCTGCGAAGCTATAGCGGTGGGATTCGCGCTGACAGGACCAAGCTTGACTTTGCGCCCGCCGCAGCCCGGCGACGCCGAAGCGCTGCTCGCGCTCGCCAGCGACGCGGAGGTGACGCGCTGGTTCTCGTGGGGGCCGTACACCGAGATCGAGCAGCCGCGCGAGTACATCGAGCGCTGCGCCTGGCAGCGCGAGCGCGGCGAGCAGCTTGACCTGCTGATAATCGACCGCGATAAGGGCCCGGCCGGGATCACCGGCCTTAGCGAGTTCAGTTACCGCGACCGTCGCTGCATTGTCGGCACCTGGCTCGGTGCCGACTTCTGGGGAACGCAGGTGAACCGTGAATCGAAGGCGATGGTCGCCTACCTCGGCTTTGAGCTGCTGGGGATGAACCGGATCGGCTCTTATTCGAACCCGGAAAACGAGCGCTCAACCAGCGCGCTTGAGGCGGTCGGCTACGCGCGCGAGGGAGTTCTGCGCCGGTGGCACCGCCACGGCGAGCGCTACCTCGACGTCAACATCTTCGGAATGCTGCGCGACGACTGGCGCGCCAGCGAGCAGGCTGGGATTGAGATCAGCAGTGAAGGAACGCCGCCGAGCGCCTTCCTGCAGGGCCTCTAGTCGCGCGCGCTCCAGCTAAAGCCACGCACGGCAAGGATCACGCAGGCCAGCGTCCAGACGGCGACGACGGCAAGGTCGGAAAGGTGGTCGGCGATCGGCGCGCCGGTTACGAGCGCCGCGCTGATCCCGTTGATCACGTGAACCAGCGGCAGCGCGTTGGCGATGTCGCGCAGGAAAGCGGGCACGTTGTCAACGTCAAAGAAGACGCCGGAGATGAAGATCATCGGCAGGAAAACAAGGTTGGTGTAGGCCGGCGCCGCCTCGAAGTTTGGGATCACGTGCGAGAAGGCGACGCCCATCGCGGCAAAGCAGGCAACGCCGAGGACGGTGAAGAGCGCCAGCTCAATCCAATTCTTCGGCCAGCCAAGGCCGAAGAAGAGCTTGCCGGCGACGATGATGATCAGGATCTGAATTACGGCGTTTGTTGCTGCGCTGCCGATGATTCCTGAGAGGTAAGAGGTGCCTGGCAGCGGCGTTCCACGGACGCGCTTGAGCACGCCTTGCTCGCGCAGGAAGGTCATCTGAGTTGCGAGCGCGTTGAAGGTCGTTGCCATCACGCTGAGGCCGGCGATTCCCGGCACCAGAACATTGAGGTTGGCTTGGCTGCCGCTGAAGACTGCGCCGAAAAGGAAGAGGAAGATCAGCGGCAGCACGAAGCTGAAAAAGGCCGCGGTGGGGTTGCGCCAGAACATCTTGCGCTCCAGCCGGTACTGACGCCAGGCGAGCGCTGTGTCGCTCATCGCTCCTCCTCGCTGCTCTCATCGGCGGTTAAGTCGAGGTAGACGTCTTCGAGTGATGGACGAACGACGGAGCAGTCTGCAAGCCCCTGGCCGCGGGCTATGGCATCGCCGGTGAGGCGATAGAGCAGCTCAGTTGGGTCGTCGACCTCTTCGCTGATCAGCTCGCCGCTCTGGTCACGCCAACTGACGCGGTAGCGGGCCGATGCTTCGCTAAGTGTGGAGGGAGGGCCCTCGGCGAGAATCTTGCCGTTCTTGATGATCGCCACGCGGTCGCAAAGCTCCTGCGCCTCTTCGAGGTAATGGGTCGTCAGCAGTACCGTCTTTCCTAGGTCGCGCAGCCGTTTGATTGTGCTCCAAGCGGAGCGGCGCGCGGCCGGGTCAAAGCCGGTCGTCGGTTCGTCAAGGAAGATTAGGTCGGGGTCGCCGATCAGCGCTAGCGCGAGATCAAGCCTGCGTTGCTGGCCGCCGGAGAGCGTTCTCACCAGCGCCGCTGCCTGCGCCTCATCGTCAAGGCCGACGATCCCCAGCACCTCGTCAACGTTGCGTGGGTGTGGATAGAGGCCGGCCCAGTGGGCGACCGCTTCGCGGACGCGTACGTGGCGGTACATGCCTGAGCTTTGCAGCACTATGCCAACCCGCTCGCGCAGCGCCCGCGCCCGCTCCGCGGGATCGAAACCGAGCACCGAAACGCTGCCGCTGCTGCTTCCGCGGTAGCCCTCAAGAATCTCAACGGTCGTCGTTTTACCTGCGCCGTTGGGGCCAAGCAGGCCGAAAATCTCGCCTTCTGCGACCTCGAAGCTGACGCCGCCGACGGCCTCGTATTGGTCGTAGAACTTGTGCAGGTCTACGACCGTGATTGCTGGCTGTGCGCTGGACACCGCGCAATGATCGCAGCACGATGCTGAAATTCGGTTATCGGCAGCGCAGCGCCGCCGCAATAGCGCGATACTGACGCGATGGCCAAGGCAAGACCAATTCCCGGGCTGAGCGGCGAAATGCGATATTCGGACGCCGCCACCGCAACGATTGCCGTGCGCAGCGATGAACTGTTCGAACACGCGGCCGGTGTTCTCGATGTAACGCAGATAGAGGCTGTCCACGCGATGCGCGTCGCCACGCGCCGGCTTCGCTCGGTGTTGGAGTTCTACGAGCCGTGCCTTGATCACGAGCAGCTTGAGCCGATTCTCGATCAAGTCTGCGACCTAGCCGACGTTCTTGGCCAGCGCCGCGACCCGGATGTTGAACTTGAGGCGCTGGCGAGCTTCGCCGCCGCGGCGAGCGAAGCGGAGCGGCCAGGGATCGAGCGCTTCATCGATCGCACCAGCGAGCAGCAGCAGCAGGCGAACGCTGAGCTGGCGCAGATGCTGGGGCAGATTGAGGCCGACGACCTCCGTGGCCGCTTGGCTGCGTTGATCGCGCCGCCGCCGGTTGTCGAGCCGGTCGCCGAACCGGCAGCAGCGCCCGGCGAAGAGCAGTCAGCCTCAGCGGCTGGAGGCGAGCAGCCGGTCCCGTCGGCGGTCGAGGCCGCCGCGCCGCCAGCAAAGAGCGGCTGGCTGCGGAGGCGATGAGGCGATGAAAGCGCGCAAAGTAAAAGGTCTCGACCCCGACGGCACGCTGGCCGACAACGCCCAGCGAGTAGTCGCAGCGCGGATCGATGAGCTCTACGATTTTGTGCCCGCCGTGCTCGATCCAAGCCGCGTCAAGAAGCTCCACAACATGCGGATCGCCGCCAAGCGGCTCCGTTACGTGCTCGAAGTCACCTCCGCCGCTTGCTTTGGCCCTTATGCGCTGACGGCAACGAAGCGCGTCCGTGAGCTGCAAGACCTGCTTGGTGAGATCCACGACTGCGACATTCAGCTGCCGCGAGTGCAGCAGATCCGTGCCGAGCTGAGCGAGGACGCCGTCGCCGAACTTGGGCGGCGCGCAAGCGGCGCCGCCGATCTTGACCCGGCGCTCGCCTCGGGCCTGCCGCATAGCGAAGCCTGGGCAGGGCTGGCCGCGCTCGAGCACTACCTCGCCGTCCGCCGCGGCCTGCTCTACGACCGCTTCACCACCGTCTGGCAGGACATCGAGCGCTCAGCGATGCGCGCCCGCCTAGAGTACGCAATAGCTGAGCGGCCCTCACTGGCCGTCAGCGACGACGAAATGACACCGATTAGCTGATGAGTGACACAGAGATAGAGATCGATTCAGAAGAACCCAATTCGCTCGGCCTTGAAGCGCCGTTCGATGCCCGCCCAACGCCCGAGGATCCATTCCCGGCCCCGCGCGAATCGCTGGACCTCGCCGATCCGGCGGTCGCCTTCAACCGCGAGCTCTCATGGGCCGAATTCAACGACCGCGTGCTTCAGCTAGCTGAACGCTCCGACCAGCCGCTGCTAGAGCGCGTGAAGTTCTCCGCGATCTACTCGTCCAACCTCGATGAGTTCTTCATGATCCGCGTGGCCGGTCTGCTCGATCAGGTTGACGCCGGGGTTGATCGGGAGCGAGGGGGGTTCTCGCCGTCACAGACGATCGACCAGCTTCACCTTCGTGTTCTTCCTCAGGTTGATCGTCAAGCTCACGTCGTTAGCGAAACCTTGCTGCCGGAGCTCGCCGAGCACGGGATTGAAGTCGTCAGCCTCAGCTCGCTCTCTGAAGCGGAGCGCGCCGAGCTGGCCGAACGCTTCAAGCGCCAGGTGCTGCCGGTCTTGACGCCGCTCGCCGTCGGCCTTGGTCGCCCATTCCCATACATCTCGAACCTTTCACTGAGTCTCGCCGTGCTCGTTCGAGACCCGCAGACCGATCAGACGATTTTCGCCCGCGTCAAGGTGCCGAAGGGTCTGATCCCGCGCTTCTTCCCGATCAGCGAAGGCGAAACCCGCTTCGTTCTGCTTGAGGAGCTGATCGCAGCCAACCTTCAAGGTCTCTTCCCCGAGATGGAGGTGATCGACCACGGCTGCTTCCGCGTTACGCGCGACGCCGACTTCGACATCTCCGATGAGGCCGACGACCTGCTCAAGGCAATCGAGGCCGAACTGCGCCAACGCCCGTTCGGTGAGGTCGTGCGGCTTGAGATCGAGGCTGGAATCAGCCCGGCGATCCGCGAGCAGCTCGTCGAGGCGCTGATGGTTGAGGAGCGGCAGATTTACCCGATTCCTGGCCTGCTCGACATGACCGACCTCTGGCAGCTCGTGAAGCTTCCCGGCCATTCGGAGCTTCGCGACGCTCCAGCAACGCCGCTGACGCAGCCGCGGCTGGCCGAGGCCGAGGCCGAGGAGCGCTCGATCTTCTCCGTGATCCGCGAAGGCGACGTGCTGGTTCACCACCCCTACGAGTCGTTTGTCACCTCGGTTGAGCGCTTCGTGCAAGAGGCCGTTGAAGACCCTGACGTGCTGGCGATCAAGCAGACCGTGTACCGAACTTCAGATGACTCACCGCTGGTGCCGTCGCTGATCCGCGCGACCGAGAAGGGCAAGCAGGCGGTCTGCCTTGTAGAGCTGAAGGCGCGCTTTGACGAGCGCGCCAACATTTCGTGGGCGCGCAAGCTTGAACGCGCCGGCGTGCACGTCGTTTACGGCATGCCTGGCATCAAGATCCACGCCAAGTGCGTGCTCGTCGTTCGCCGCGAGGGCGATGGCGTTCGCCGCTACGTCCACGTTGGAACCGGCAACTACCACCCAACCACGGCAAGGCTCTACACCGACTTCGGCCTCTTCACCTGCGACGAGCAGATCGGCGCCGACGTTGCCGAAATGTTCAACTTCCTGACCGGCTATGGCCGCCCAGCCAACTATCGCGAGGTTCTCGCCGCACCGCACTTCATGCTCGAAGGGATTCTTGAGCGGATCGAGCGGGTAACGACCGCGAAGAGCGAGGGCCGCCACGGGCGAATTCGAATGAAGATGAACGCGCTCGTCCACCCGCAGGTGATTGAGGCGCTTTACCGCGCCTCGCAGGTCGGCGTTCCGATTGAGCTGAACGTGCGAGGAATCTGCTGCCTAATCCCCGGCGTTCCAGGGATGTCGGAGAACATCCGCGTCGTGTCGGTCGTCGGCCGCTTCCTTGAGCACTCACGGATCTACAGCTTCGAACACGGCGACGAGGTTGAGGTTTACATGGGGTCGGCCGACCTGATGCCTCGCAACCTCGATAACCGCGTTGAGCTGCTGACGCCGGTCAAGGATCCGATCTGCCGCGCTGAAGTGCTTGACACTCTCCAGCGCTGCCTGCGCGACAACGTCAACGCGTGGGAACTCCAAAGCGACGGAAGCTGGACGCCGGTCGTCGCCGGCCCCGGTGACGAGCCGCGCTGCGTTCAACGCGAGCTGCTCGCGCTGACGGCCGCGCGCGCCGCTGAAGCATCGACGCAGGCACCGTGAGCGAAGACGACCAGACGCTGCGTGAGCGAGTTCTCGAATCCGAGATCAAAGTTCCAACCCGCGGCAATCGCAAGCTCGGCCAGTTGATTGATGCCGTCAACTCCAGCGAGCGAATCAAGTCGACCTGGTACATGGCTGGCCTCAATGCCAACAGGCTGGGGATGTCAGACCACTCCTGGGTTCACATCCAGATCGTCACCAACATCGCGCTGCGCTTGACGCGACTGCTGGCCAAGCGCGGCGTCGAGGCCGGCATCGTTACCGACCACGGAATGACCGAGCGAGATGCTGAAGTTGTAATCGCTGCCGGCGCGATGCTTCACGACCTCGGCCTTTCAATCAACCGCAAAGACCATGAGACCTACTCACTATTCCTCGCCGCCGACCTGCTTCCCGGCCTGCTCGAAGAGATTTACGAGGAGCCGGAGCGAACAGTGATCGCAAGCGAAGCGATGCACGCGATCATCTCGCACCGCTCAAAGGGCGAACCGCTGACGATTGAGGGCGCGATCGTGCGAGTCGCCGACGCGCTCGACATGGCGAAGGGTCGTGCGCGGCTGCCGTTCGAGGCTGGCGAGACCAACATTCATTCGCTCTCGGCCTACGCGATCGAAGAGGTGAAGATCAGCCCCGGCCGCGACACTGCCGTCCGCGTTGAGATCGAGATGAGCAACAGCGCCGGAATATTCCAGGTTGATGAGGGGCTTGGCACGAAACTTCGTGGAACGCCGCTTGAGTCGCACATCGAAGTGGTGGCACGGATCGAGGGCGAGCACGAGAAGCGGCTCGTGCCCGTATTTCGCCTGTGAGCGGCGGCTCCGCGGCTGCCCGCCAGCGGCGGCTGACGATCATCGTTGGCGTGCTCGTCGTTGTGGCGATTGCGCTCGTGCTGATTACCGGGCCACTGAAGCCGGGCGCGGAGAACGCTGGAAGCTCGTCGGCAGCGGTGACGACCGCCGCAGGCACCGACTCGGCATCGAAACCAGCCACCGCCACGCCTGCGGCACCGAAGCCGGCGACCGGCGACTACCGCGGCCCCGTTCCAATCCTGATGTACCACGTGATTAA
>CAJBXY010000023.1 GCA_903959665.1 uncultured Solirubrobacterales bacterium
CTGTTCGAGTTCTCAGAGGTCTCTCCCGGCTCTGCTTTCTGGCTGCCGCGCGGAACGACCGTCTTCAACGAGCTTGTCGCGCTCTCGCGCGAGATGGGTTCGGCGCGCGGCTACCAAGAGGTGAAAACGCCGCAACTTTACGACGCCGAGCTGTGGAAGACGTCGGGCCACTGGGAGAAATACCGCGAGAACATGTTCGTCACCAGCACCGAGGATCGCGAGTTCGGCCTCAAGCCGATGAACTGCCCCGGCCACGCGCACCTCTTCGGTGGCCGCCGCTGGAGCTACCGCGAGCTGCCGGTCCGCTATTCCGAGCCGGGGCTGCTTCATCGCAACGAGCTCAGCGGCACGCTCCACGGTCTCCTGCGCGTACGCCACTTCGCGCAGGACGACGCGCATATCTTCTGCACCGAGGAACAGGTAGCCGACGAGGTAGCCGCCTGCCTTGAGTTCGCGTTCGCGACCTACGAGCTCTTCGGCTTCGACGTTCACCTCGAGCTCTCGACGCGGCCAGAGCAGCGGATCGGCAGCGACGAGATGTGGGACCGTGCGGAGGCTGCTCTGATCGGGGCACTAGAAGCTCGCGGCCTCGACTACGAACTGAACCCCGGCGACGGCGCCTTCTACGGGCCGAAGATCGACCTCCACATGACCGACTCGCTCGACCGCTCCTGGCAGCTGGGAACGGTGCAGCTCGACTACTCAATGCCAGAGCGCTTCGACCTTCAGTACACCGGCGCCGACGACGCCGTCCACCGCCCGGTGATGATCCACCGTGCATTGATGGGCTCCTACGAGCGCTTCGTCGGCATCCTGATCGAGCACTACGCCGGCGAGTTCCCGGTCTGGCTCGCACCTGTGCAGGTCGTCGTTCTCCCGGTCTCCGATCGTCACGCCGAAGCAGCCGAGACGATTGCCGCGCAGCTCCAAGAGCGCGGGATCCGCGTCGAGGTAGACCTTCGCTCCGAATCGGTCTCGAAGCTGATCCGCGACAACGAGATCGCGAAGATTCCTTACATGCTCGTCGTCGGCGATAAAGAGGCCGAAGAGAAGAGCGTCGCGGTCCGCCGCCACGGCCAAGGTGACATCGGCTCGTTTCCAATTCAAGTATTCGCAGACCATCTCGTCGCTGAAACCGAAACGCGCCGCGACGCGCCACTAACGGCTTGACCGTCACAGTCGCACGAGGTTTCATCCAGCGCACGCGCGGCCTTGCCTGGCGCAAAAGCCTTCCGGCAGGAGACGCGCTCCAGATCAACCGCTGCCGTTCGATTCACACATTCGGAATGCGCTTCCGGCTCGATCTTCTCTGGCTCGACCAGCAAGGGCGAGCGATTCGCGTGGATTACGACGTGCCGCCGCGACGCCTACGCAGCTGCAGCCAGGCATGCGCCGTGGTTGAGGTAACGGCCGGAGAGGGGCGAGATCTCCTTGAATCTGGCTATACTGCTGCGCGTTGACCCGAATGTTCGTCCAGACGCCGCGCCCTTGACGCGCTGCCTGAGAAGCTAGTGCCGGTTCCCCGGCGCTTCGACCGGCGTATGCCGGATCGTGACACGACTCGGATC
>CAJBXY010000024.1 GCA_903959665.1 uncultured Solirubrobacterales bacterium
CAGTGTCACGCCGAGCATCATCAAGACGAGCGATTCCCCGGCCGCAGACCCGAAGGCCCGTTCAGCGTGCGAGGCGCCGCGAACGGCGAAGAAGAGCACGAGCGCAACGACGGCGAGCGCAACGGCCATCGAACCGAGCGCAGCGGCAAGCGCGCCGCCTGCGAGCAGCACTGTCAGCAGCGGCAGATAGGCGGCCATCGCGACGTCCTCGATCACGAGGATCGATAGCACTCCCTGAGTTTCGCGGTTACCGATTCGGCCGAGATCTTCAATCGTGCGCGCCACAATGCCCGAAGAGGAGGCCCAGGCAATGCCAACGAGGGCAAAGATGGCTACCGCTTCGAGCCCCATCAGCAGCCCGATCGCGATCGCCGGTATCACGTTGAGGACGGCGTCAACGACGCCGGAGCGGGCCTGGTGGCGCAGCGTTCCGAGCAGCTCCTTGCCGGTGTACTCAAGGCCGATGAAGAAGAGCAGTAGTACGACGCCGATCGCTGCGCCTACGTCGATCACCTGTGGCTGAACATCGATCGGGCTGAGGCCGAGCAACACGCCAACCGCTAAATAGAAGGCAACTGGGCTGGTCCGCAGCCGCTTCGCAAGCTTTGAGAGCAGCCCAAGCAGCAGCAGAAGGCCGCCGATCTCGAGCAGGACAACGGCAATGTTGGTGCCGGGAGCGGCGGCGGCCAGCGCCACCGCTCTAGCGACCCTCGAAGAGCGCTTCTGCTTCGCGCACGCCTTCAAGCGTGCCGACCACGATCACCGTGTCACCGGCCTGGAGCGACTGATCCGGCGTCGGCGCCGGGATCGCTGCGCTGCCGCGCAGTAGCGCGATGATCGAAACACCGGTGCGCGTGCGCAGCTGCGTATCGGCAATCGTTCCTCCAGCAAGAGCTGAATTTGGTGCAATCTCGACCCATTCGATCACTAGCCCACCGACAGCTTCGCGGACGGCACCAAGGCTCTGAGCTAGCTGCGAGATGCCGAGCAGTTCGGCGAGCGCCTCGGCATCGGCCTCATCGAGCCTCAACGTACGCTCGCAGCTATCAGGGTCATCGCGGCTGTAAACCAGCAGCTCGCGGTCGCCGGCCAGGTGCTTGAGCACGCCAACCCGCTCGCCGCGATGCGTTGTGAATTCGTGCCTAACCCCTACTCCGGGAAGGCGGGTTTCATCGATCGTCGTCATCGAGCGATCGTAGCCCAGAGCGCCTGCGCAGCGCGGATCCAACGGGAGCGACGGGACTCGAACCCGCGACCTCCGGCGTGACAGGCCGGCGCTCTAACCAACTGAGCTACGCCCCCAGGCGCCTGCGAAGTATGACAATCCCGCCGCCGCATCGCTCAGCGAGGAGCGCAACTCTGCCGATCGCGGCGGGTTTCACCCTCTGCATCCACCAGCACCAACCAACGGAAGGATCCGAAATGAAGCGCAATCGAATCATCCCAATCCTCACTGGCTCACTGGCCGCTCTTGCGGCGACAGCCTCCGTCGCATCGGCAGCGACGCTTACCGGCACCGACGCTGCAGAGCGGCTCGTAGGCACGAAGGCGGCCGACTCAATCTCGGCGCTCGGCGGCAACGACCGCGTCTTCGCGCTCGCCGACAACGACGTCGTAACCGCAGGCGAGGGCAATGACCTCGTCGTTGGCGGCCGCGGCGATGACACTCTCTCCGGCGACGCGGGCAACGACCTGCTCTTTGCCAACTCCGGCATTGACGTCTTGAACGGTGGCGACGGGAACGATCGCCTTTGGGCGGTTGCCCGCGTTGACGTTGTACCCGGCGAGGGCGGCGCGGTCGACAAGGTCGGCGACACGCTCAACGGCGGCGCTGGCGACGACCGGCTCAATGCTCGTGATGGCGAAGTTGACGTGATCAGCTGCGGCGACGGCAGCGACGTTGCCAACCTCGACAACGTTGATGTGATCAGCGACGCAACCGCCGAGGCCCCAAGCGGCTCCTGCGAGAAGGTAAACCGCGCCGAGCCGCGCAGCCGTGACGCCAATACGGTCAATGAAGACCTGCAGCAGCGCGTGACGGATCTCCTCTCCCGTCTACGCAACAAGCGCTAACGGCGCGGCGCAACAAGCAGCAGCGAACGGCCCCGCCCCGGGGCCGTTCGTCTTTCTGGAGCGCTGCGGTAGCCTCACTGGCGATGCTCGAAGGCCCAGCTCCGCACAGCCCCAACCCGCTGAAGCTGATGCTCCAGGACGTCGCCGACGACCGCGCCGCAACAGTCCCTTGGCCGCCTGGGCCACGGCACTTCAGCCTCGCCAACACGCAGCGCTTTTCGAAAGACCCGCTCGGTATGTATCTCGAGTACTACGAGCGTTACGGCCCGGTCTTCACGATCAAGGTGCTGCACTTCAACGCCGTGATGATGCTCGGGCCTGAAGCTAACCACTACATGCTCGTCTCGCACGCCGACAACTTCACTTGGCGCGACGGTTACATGCGTGACCTAATTCCGCTGCTCGGCGACGGCATGCTGACGATCGACGGCGCCTTCCATCGCTCATCGCGCAAGCTGATGCTGCCAGCCTTCCACAGCAAGAAGATCGCCAGCGCGACCGAAATCATCAACGATGAGGTTGACCGAGCCGCTGAGGATCTAATTCCTGGCGCGGTAATCGACCTTTACGACTGGGTCCGCCACCTGGCGCTGCGCGTTGCGCTGCGAGCGCTCTTCGGGCTTGACCCTGACAAGGCCCGCGCCGGCGACTTTGACGCCGTTACCGAGTTTGAGAATGCGCTCTCGTTTCACGCCCGCGACTTCGCGATGCAACTTGCGCGCGGACCGCTCACCCCCTACGCCAAGCTGGTCAAATCGCGCGCCCGGCTCGACCAGCTGATCTACGGCGAGATCGAGCGCCGCCGCGCCAACGGTGAGCGCGGCGACGATGTTCTCTCACTGCTCCTAGACGCCGAGGACGAAGACGGCCAGAGCCTTGAAGACCGCCACATCCGCGACCACGCGATGACGCTGCTGTTCGCTGGCCACGACACAACCAGCTCCAGCGTCACCTTCATGTTTTACGAGCTCTCGAAGAACCCCGAGCTGCTTGATGATCCGGTGATTACGCCGGAGATGATCTTCGACGAGACCTTGCGGATGTATCCGCCGGCCTACATCGGCCCGCGCCGCTCGGTCAACCCATATGAATTTGCTGGCGTAACCGTTCCCGGTAATGCCCACGTCAACTACTGCTCGTGGGCCAGCCACCACCTCCCTGACGTTTGGGACTCGCCTGAAACCTTCGATCCAATGCGCTTCACCGAAGCGGGCAAGAAGGCGATGCGCAAGGGGCAGTACATCCCATTCGGCGGCGGCTCCCGAACCTGCCTTGGGATGCGCTTCGGCAAGGCCGAGGTCGGCGCAATCATGCGCGCAATATTCGAACGCTGCCGCCTTGAGGTGTTGCCCGGCTACGAGCTAAACATCCGCCTCGCGCCGACGATCTCGCCGATTCAAGGAATGCCGGTGACAGTTCACCGCGCCGAGCCTGCCCGCGTGCTCAGCAACACACCTCAGGCTGAAGTCGAAGTCCCTGCCTAGCGAATCGCGCTTAGGTTCGCCAGCGCGACGAGCCACGGCCCGAGCAGCAAAGCGAACGGCAGTGCGACGACGGCCGCTGGATGGGTTTGCAGCCAGCCTCCG
Organism: uncultured Solirubrobacterales bacterium; assembly: GCA_903959665.1. Lineage (GTDB taxonomy): Bacteria > Actinomycetota > Thermoleophilia > Solirubrobacterales > Solirubrobacteraceae > F1-60-MAGs163. The sequence goes on from CAJBXY010000024.1 coordinate 3,660, forward strand.
AATCGGTGAAGCCAATCCGGCAGTGCCGCTCGCTGCTGCCAGAGCCGCCAAGCAGCGGTGAACATCGCACCGACGATCACAAACCAGATCACGAGCCAGCTCCAGTTGAAGCGGATCGCGCCGCCCGCGTCGCCGTGTGAGAAGAGAACGAAGGCTCGCGTCGCGCCGCAGGCCGGGCAGGGAACGCCGGTTGCCTGCAACATCGGGCAGCCACCGCCGCCGTTGGCGATCGAAGTACTGAAGCAGAGCAGCGCAGTCAGGATTGGGGCGACCAGAACTGCCATCGCGCCGCCGCCGAGGTACAGCGCACGCTGGCGCTCCGCGGTGAGCCGCGGCGGTGAATGGGCGTGCGCGCAGCTGCTGTGTGAAGTTGCCATCAGCAGTCTGGCTAGTTGATGTTGAACTCGGTCGTGTTGAAGTCCGTGTTCAGGCCCGACACGATCACCACGATTACGAAGATCACTAGTGAGACAATCCCAAGAGTTAGGCCGGTAATCCACATCCAGCTCGAGGCGCCACGCTTCTCGGCGTCTTTCTTCCCGAGGATGCCGCAGACAACCGCAGCGATCGCCAGTGGCAGTCCGATGCAGCACCACGAGGTGAAGATGCCACCGAGGCCGCAGACAAATGCAGCGATCGCGAGCCCACCCTGGCCGGGTTTGAGCGCCGGCGCACCAGCAACCGGGGCGGCTGGCTGAGCGACCGGCGGGGTCGTCGGCGGCTGCATCGCCGGCGGCTCAGCCGGTGGAGGCGTTGCCGGCGGCGTTGGCTCGGCCGGCGTTTCCGGTGTCTCGGGCTGCTCTGGTGTTTCGGAATCTTGGCTCATAGGTCCAAGTTACACCGGTGGCGGCGGCGAGCGCAACCGGAGCTCACCGCACAACGACAACGGGCCGCCGCGCTGCTGCGCGACGGCCCGTGGCCAATTCTTCATGCCAGCTACTGAGCTTAGGCAGGCATCTCCCCGCTTGGCGGAGCCATCGTGGCGACACCTGGGCCAGGCTTCGACTCGCCATGAGCCTCAAGCAGCTCGTAGTAGGTAACGGCGATGATGATCGCGATGTACGGGTAAACAACGATCGCAACCAGGATGCCGATGATCACGCCAAGGATCGGTGTGATGGCAGCAAGCAAGGCGATGATCACGAAGATGATGAAGAGCAGCACGTAGATCACAATGAAGAGCAGGATCAAGCGCCAGCGATTGCCCTTCGTCAGCTCGCTACTGCGGCTCATCGAAGCGAAGACGCCCCTGTCCTCGGCGACCATTGCCGGCACAGCAACCAGCCACATCAGCGCGAGGATGATCCCCGGGATGATGAAGAAGAAGAAGCCGATGATGATCAGGATGCCGGTGACAATGCTCAGCAGGAGCAACGGCCACAGCTTCGAAGTGATGCTGCCGAGCAGATCGCCTACGGTGGCGTCAACCCTGCCGTCAGCTTCGACATCTTGAACGACGCGAACAACGACGCCCGCCATATAAAGGCTCGCTACAAGAGAGGCGATGCTGTAGATCAAGTTGATCAGCCAACCATCGCTGGCGAAGTAGCCGAGGATGGCGACCGGGATGAACAGGATCAAGGCGATGATCCAGACCGTCCCGAACGACTTCTTGAGGATGTCGCCGGTATCGCTTAGAACCTTCCCGACATCAATGTGGCCGGGCTCTGCGCCTGCGGTAGTCATTTGAAGAATTGCTCCTTGATTTGATTAACGGCGATCAGATAGCTGGTACGCCATCGGGGAGTTTCGCCATCGCATCGTCCATCTCCTGCTGCGAGAACTCAAGATTTTCGAGATTCCCAGCCAAATAGGCGTCGTATGAGGCCAAATCAAAGTTTCCGTGGCCGCAGAGACCGAACAGAATCACGCGCTCCTCGCCTGCCTGCTTGGCAGCTTCGGCCTCAGCAATCGTGACG
>CAJBXY010000025.1 GCA_903959665.1 uncultured Solirubrobacterales bacterium
CAGATCGCCGCTGACGACCTTCAGGTTCTCGCCGCCGGGCCAGTGCTGCGCCATCGCCTCGAAGCGTTCACGCGAGCTCTCGCGCACGATTGCGTGGACCGTGTCGCCACGCGCCAAGAGGCGCTGCGTGAGGTTGCCGCCGATGAAGCCTGTCGCGCCGGTTAGTAGATAGGTCGTCATCGGGCGAGCCTAACGCAGCGCGTGATCGTTCGCAGCGCTACCAGCCGGCTTGCCAGCTGTCGCCGGCCGCGGACTTGAGCCGCTTGGCGGCGTCTTTGCGAGCCTCTTTGCGCTTCTCAAGCCGCCACTGCAGCAAGCTCATGCAGAGAATGAAGAGCGGGAAGAAGGCGATCACGATGAAGCCGGTCATCGTCACTACGCGGTCGGTCGCGGCGCCGTATGTTCCTTCGCCGCTGATCGGCTCCTGCGGCGATGCGGCGATCGCAGCCGGAGCCAGCAGCAACAGGCTGACGGCCGAAACTGGGAGCGCGGCGAGAACGCGGAAGGTCACGCCAGAAGCTTACCGAATGCTCAACGCGTCTTGATCTTCGACTTCAGGAACTGGATCACCGTCTTGAGGAAATCGTTCGTCGCCGGCGCTGCCAGCAGCGGGTCAAGGTGGCTTGTCGTTGTCTTCGCGTCAACGATTACAAGGCCGCCCTTGGGCACCTTCGAGCGCGCCGCAAAGTTCTTCGCACCGTTGACGACTCCGTCGCGCGAGCCGCTGAGCGAGGTCTGGAAGGCGTAGTAAGGAACGTTTACGTCCTTGAGGTGCCAGACGCGCAGCCCCAGCACCTTCGCGGCCGGGTTGTTTCGCTCCATCGAGCTGGCGCCGTTGGTGTCAACGTTGAGCCGCGCCGGGTAGTACCAGTCGACGCTGTTGGTGCCGTACATGTCGCCAGCGAAGCCCTTGGCGATGTTCTGAACAGGAGTCACTTCGCCGTTCTCCCAGCCGCGCGGATCGCCCGTTGCGGCCAGCCGGCCGGCGCGCACCTGAATCAATGAGAGCGCCGCCGGCGAAGTGTCATTGTCGAAAGCGAAGCCAAGTGCGCCCTCGTTGGTGGTTGGCACGTCGGCCTTCAGGTATGAAGGCAGCAGCGGGAATGAAGCCAGAACCGAAGGCGCGTTTGGAGCCTTCAGTGCCGCCAGCGCGCCGACCTGCGCGAACGGGCCGGTTGCCCAAGCGAAGCCGGTGAGGCCGAGCAGGTTTGCCCATGGGCCGTCGGGGTTGGTCGCCGTGACGTCGAGCTTCGCAAGGCTGGCGCGAGCCGCTGCCGCTGTATCGGTCGAATCGAATGTTCCGGCAAGGCCGCCGTCGATCGCGACGATTCCGGCGATGTCCTTGTAGCCCGGCTTGCCATTGAAATCCCAAGCTGCATAAGCGGCGGCCATCGAGCCGCCTAGCGAGTGCCCACCGAGAATTACGGTCTTGCCCTGCTTCTTGGCCTGCAGAATCACTGCGCGGGCGTCCTCGACCTGCATCTTCATGCCCCAGTCCTTCATGAACTTGAAGTCCTTGGCCTGCTTCGGCACGAACTTCTCCTTCTGCGCTGGGTTGAGCGTCCAGCCAAGGTAATAATCGAGCGCCTGCTGCGCCGTTGCCTTGTTGGCGAGCACCTTCTGCATCATCGAGTTGTCCTCGAGCGCCTGCTCGCGGCGATCCATCGCCCAAACCTGAAGGCCAGGGACCTTCTTCGCCAGCTCGGGGCCGACGAGCGCAAAGTTTTCGGCTCCACCGTTTGTGCCTGGAATCAGCAGCAACACCTTTTTGGCGCTGCTGGGCCCGTACTTGGTGATGAAGACCTTGTTGTATTTCGCGGGTGTGCCCGGCAGCGAGCCGACCTTCACAACGGTCGGCGCGGCGGCTCCGGCAGACGCGACGAGCGTCAGGCTGAGGGCAGCGGTGGTCAGGGCGGAGAACGTCTTCAGATTGCGCATAGCGGCGCACCGTACCATCTCCCCGTGGCCACTATCACCGCTTCAGATTTAGGCAAGGACGTTGCTGGCCGTCCGCTGCTGCGCGGCGTCTCGTTCCGGCTCGAGCGGCGCGACCGGATGACTATCGCCGGGCGCAACGGTGCCGGCAAGACAACGCTGCTGCGGATGCTCGCCGGTGAGACGCCGATCGACTCGGGAGAGCTGGCGCTGGCGAAGGGCACGCGCCTAGCGCTCCACGACCAGCGGCCTCCGCGCGAGCGCTCGCTGACGCTGCGCGATTACGTCCTCTCCGGCTGCACCGAAGCGGTTGCGCTGGAAGCTCAGCTGACGGAGCTGGAACGGAAGATGGGGGAGGGTGACCAGCGCGCCGTTGACTCCTACGCAAACGTTCAAGCCCGATTTGAGCTTGCTGGCGGCTACAACTGGCGCGACCGCGTAACCGACATCGTCTTCGGGCTTGGCTTCCACGAGCGCGACCTCGCCCGCTCACTTGACAGCTTCTCCGGCGGTGAGATGACGCGCGGCTCACTGGCTCGCGCGCTGGCCGGATCGCCCGACGTGCTGCTGCTTGACGAGCCGACCAACCACCTCGACATCGAATCGCTCGAGTGGCTCGAGAAGACGCTCGTCGAACTTGACGCGGCGATCATCCTCGTCGCCCACGACCGCTGGTTCCTCGAGGCGGTCGGAACCTGCGTGCTGGAGCTCGAAGCCGGCCGCTCGCGCTTCTTCAGCGGCCCGTGGCACGCCTGGCGCACCGAGCAGGCCGTTCGCGAGTTGGCGCTTGGCCGCTCGATCCAGAAGCAGAAACTTGAGATCGAGCGGATGGCGAAGTTCGTCGAGCGCTTCCGCGCGAAGGCATCGAAAGCGAAGCAGGCGCAGTCGCGCGTGAAGGCGCTGGACAAGATCGAACGGGTTACAGAAGATCCTCGCGACCGCCGCGAACTCGGCTTCAAGTTTGCCGCTCCGGAGCGCTCAGCGCGCGTCGTCTTCGAGCTTGAGGACGGTCGCTTGGAGGTTCCCGGCCGCACGCTGCTCCACGACGCCGCGCTCTGGCTCGAGCGTGGCGAGCACGTTTCGCTTGTCGGGCCAAACGGTTCCGGCAAGACGACGCTGGTGCGCGCGCTAACCGGCGAGCAGGAGCTAACCGCCGGTCAGCTGAAAACCGGCCACAAGGTGACCGTCGGCTACCTAAGCCAGCACGGCGAGGAGCTCGAGTGGGGTGGGGCGCGGACGGTGCTCGAGGCGGCGGTGAAGCGAACCGGCCTCACGCCGAATGAGGCGCGCGCGCTGCTCGGCCGCTTCCTTTTCTCAGGCGAGGACGCCGAGAAGCCGCTCGACGGCCTCAGCGGCGGGGAGCGCAAGCGACTCGGCCTCGCCGTGCTGGTGGCAGGGAAGTCGAACGTTTTGATTCTCGACGAGCCGACCAACCACCTCGATCTTGAGAGCCGTGAATCGCTTGAGGACGCGCTGCGCAGCTACGAAGGCTCGCTGCTGCTTGTAACACACGACCGCGCCCTGCTCGACGCCGTCGGCACCCGCACCGTCGCCGTCGAGCAGCACACGCTCCATTCCTACGCCGGCGGCTGGGCTGAATACGCGCGCCTGCGCGAGGAGCGCGGGCCGCTGCCGACTGTCGAGGCGCCGCCGACGCTGGCCGAGGGTGGCGGCACGATTGCGGTGAAGGTCGAAGTGGCAAAGAGCGACGGCGAGCCAGCCGCTGCGCCCAAGCTGGCGGCCGCTAAGCCGTCGGTCTCGAAAAACCGCCGTCGCGATCAGCAGAAGCTGGAGCAGAAGATCGCAGAGGCAGAGCAGCAACTTGCGGCGCTCGAAGACGAACTAGCCGATCCCGCGGCATGGGCCAACGAATACGAGTCCGCGAAATCACAGGCCCGCCACACAGCGGCCACGCGCGCCGTCGAAGCGGCCTACGAAGAGCTTGAGCAGTTCGAGGCTGGCGCGGAAACAGCCGCCGCTAGCGCGGACGGACCTTGACGCGAACCTTGACCGAGTAACGGCTAGGCGTCATTGATACGTCGGGGTTCTCGATCTCACCGAGGCGGCCGACGAGGCGGCTCCACTGCGAGGGAGCGAGCAGCGCCCGTGATCCGCCGCCGCCAGCACCGCCGGCGACGCCGACGCTCGGGAAGCCAACGTGAATGTGGTCATCGTGGTCGCCCATCGCCAGCGTGTTATCGGTGCCGGCGTACTGCATCAGCGTGATGATCTGGTGCGGCTTCATCGTTCCTTGCAGCGTCAGCAGCTTGCGGACGGTCGAATCGGTGATTGAGCCGGGCCCTTGGTTGCCCATGATCGACTTGCCGTTGACGCTCGCGATGTCGAGCGCGTTGCCGGACGAGTGGTCGGAGACGTTGCCGCTGGCCGTTAGGTAGCCATGGCCGCAGGTGAGGCTTGTGACCGAGAGGTCGAGGCCGCTGCCTGAAAGGAATGCCATCGTCGCCAAGACGCGGCGGTCAATTGTTCCCGCGCGAATGTCTTGGCGGCCGCACTCGTAGATGTCGAGCTTTGGATCGGCCAGCACGCGGCGCTCCAGCGCCTCCTTGCTCATCAGCAGAATCTGCCCAATCGTCGCGCCCTTGCCGTTGCCACCGAGCATCGGGTTGGCGGCGCGGTAGACGTTGGCCGATGCCAGCATCTTCCAGCCGTCAAGGATCGGTGTTGGGTCGATCCTTGGCGCTCCGGTGCCGGCCGGGCGAATCTCAAAGCGAAGGTGCGGCGGCTGAGCGATGCCGAGCTTCTTCGCGGCCCGCTGGCTGGCGCTGTCGTTGCGGTCCGCCGCAAGTGAGGCGGCGCCGATGCGGCCGAGGATTGAGCCTGCAATTACCTGCGAACCTTTGCGCAGTGGCTTCAACGCGACCTGGTCGCGGCGCAGCGAGTAGGGCGCGGCGAGGTAGCGCCCTAGTTGACCGGAGCTGACGGCCGATGCCGACTGGCCATCATCGGCGGCGCCTGTCGCGGCGACCTGCTGCGAACCGCCGGCGCTATAGGAAGCTGGGCGCTGAGGCTCAGCGAAGAGCCGCTCTTTGCCTGAAACGGCTGCTCTTGGAGCGGCAGTTTCGCTGGTCGCGACCGAAGGAGCGGAGGAGGACGGCGCCTCGTCGTTGATCACCTTTACGGCGCTTGTGTCGGGGCGCGGCACTACGTGCTGAGCTGCGACCGAATCGAGCTGGCCGTATGTGTAGAGGTTGCCGTAAACGTCGCGCATCTCGATGAAGTTGCCGAGCCGCTTCGAGCGGCCGATCCTGACGACCTCACCATCCTGAACTGCGACGGCGGCCGCGCCGCTCTGGCCGTAGATCGAGATGCCCTTGGCTGAACCCTTCGAGTAGCTGCTGGCGCCGGTGATCGGCGAGCGGCCCATCGTCAGCCCGCTCAGCGCGCTGATCAGGTCGGCAGGAAGCGCGGCGAGAGCCTTCGCTCGCTTCA
>CAJBXY010000026.1 GCA_903959665.1 uncultured Solirubrobacterales bacterium
AACTGATCGAGGAGCGCAGCGCCAACGGGCCGTTCGCTTCGCTTAGTGACCTGACCGCCCGCGCCGGTGGCGCCCGCTCATCGCTGGAAGCGCTCGCCTGGGCCGGTGCCTGCGACCGGCTAGGTGACGCCAGCGTCAGCGCCAGCGTCGGCGCCAGCGCCAGCGCCGGCGTCGGCGTCGGCGTCGGCGTCGTCGGGCAGCAACAGCGGCCCGGGCTGGCGCGCCGCGCTGTGCTCTGGCAGCTCGGCATCGGCGCGCCAGCGGCGGCGAGCAAAGCGCAGCTCTCACTCGGTTTTGATCTCCCTGCCGCGCCTGCGCTCGACCCGCTCACCGCTTGGCAGACGATGCTCGCCGACTACGCCGCGACCGGCCTAACTACCGGCAGCCATCCGCTGGAGCTGATGCGCTCCGATCTAGACAGGCGCGGCGCGCTGCCCAGCGCCGCGCTCGAGCAGGCTCCTCACCGCAGCCGCGTTAGCGTCGGCGGGCTGGTCGTAGCGCGCCAGCGGCCCGGCACGGCCAGCGGCGTCTGCTTCGTGCTGCTCGAAGACGAGCAGGGGACGATCAATCTCGTCCTAAAGCCGCAGGTTTACGAGCGCTTTCGCTTGACGGTGAGAACCGAGCCGCTCGTCTTCGCCGAAGGAATCCTTGAGCGCCACGCCAGCGCCGGCGGCACCGTCAACCTGCTCGTCGATCGGATCGAGGCGCTCGAGCCAGGTGAGGCGCAGATCGCCGAAATTGGCGAGCTCGTGAGCGGCGACTTCCGTGCCGTCGCTCCGGCCGTGATGTCGTTCGCTCAGGGCCGCCGCCGCTAAGGCGTTTGCGCGCCGAGTAGAGGCTGCGAGCGGGCGTGGCGTGCGCGGCTGCGTGTATCGTTTGGCCTGATGCTTGCCGTCGCCATATTCATCGCAATCTTCGTGATCATCGCGTTCGTCGTCTTCGCTGCCGCCTTCTCAGCGAATCGCAACGCCAAGGCCTCCGGCGGCTCCGGCGGAACGAAGCTGTTTTACGTCGGTATCGCGATCTGCGTCGTCGGCATCGGCCTTGCGATTCCCGCCGTGCTGACGGTCGACAACGGCACCAAGACCGCGTTTGACGCGAGCGGTGGCGTGGTTCTAACCGCAGATCAGGAGAGCGGGCGCGTCTTGTTCGCGCAGAACTGCTCAACCTGCCACACGCTGCAGGCCTCCGGCGCAGTCGGTCAGACCGGCCCCAACCTTGACATCATGCACCCGCCTGAGGCGCTGACATTGAACGCGATTCAGATCGGCCGAGCGCGCGGCGCAGGCAACATGCCGGCCGGGCTGGTCACCGGCAATCAAGCCAAAGACGTCGCTAGCTACGTTGCTGCGGTTGCAGGCCAAGGCTTGGTTGCGGGCGAGAACGACTCCGCTTCAACCCCTTAACGCACCGTTTCGTGCAGTAGCGGAGGGGTTTTACCCGTTCGCGCTACCGTGGGCCACGTACATACCGCTGAGTTCCCAGCCGTCCTGACGGCGCTGGGAAGCGGGGGACCCAACAGTCGGGGCGAATCGCCGCTCATTGCGGCGTAGCGCAGCTCTTTCAGCGCGAGCCCGTCAGCTAACCCCGTAAGCACAAGAGAGAGGTTCGATCAGCGATGTCAACAGAGATCAGTTCCCCATGGTGGTCAGAGGTGGAGCACTTGCGCCCACAGCTTGAGCAGAGCGGGTTCGCTGCCGCCGCAGCGCCCGGCGGCGAACGTGAGGCCGCGGCGCCCGGCCAGCGCTCGTCGGAGCGTGGCACCCAAGCGCCGGTCGAGCGCGAACCGCTCCGGCGCCTGCCGGTAATCCGGCGCCCCGGAGCGCCGAAGGCACGGGCGCTGATCGAGCAGCGCCGCGGCGGCGCCTCGCAGCGGCCGCTCCCAAATCGCTCCGCCGCGAAGAGCTCGCTAACGCTCCGCCGCCCCGATCGGATCGCTGCCTGGGCCGTAATGCTCGGGCTTGTGCTCGTTCTCACTGCCGCCGTCAGCGCCAGCGCCGCGCCGCTAACGAAGCTTGGCGACCGCACGCTCAAGAAGCCGATGAACGGCCATGACGTCAAGCTGATGCAGGGCAAGCTACGCAAGCTCAATCTGCTTCAGGTAGCCCCGACCGGCCACTTCGGTTCGCTGACCTACGCCGCTGTGCGCCGCTACCAGCGCACGCGCTGCCTCACCGTTGACGGCGTCGCCGGCCCGTCAACTATTGCCGCGCTCAGGGCCGGCAGGCGCGCCTGCTCCTCGAAGCGACCTTCCAGCGGTGGCCGCGGCAACAGCGGTGGTATCAACCGCAAGCGGGTGGTCACTTGGTACGGGCCCGGCTGGTACGGGCGCCGAACGGCCTGCGGTAACAAGCTCACGAGCCGCCTTTATGGCGTCGCCCACAAGACGCTTCCGTGCGGCACCGTCGTCTATTTCCGCTTTCGCGGCCGCACCGTTAGAACGAAGGTCGTCGACCGTGGCCCCTACGCCGCCGGCGTTCACTTCGATCTGACCTGGGCCGCGGCGCGCAAACTTGGCGTAATCAGCATTGGCCGCGCAACAGTTCGCGCAAGCCGCTAACCAAAACGCCCAAATTCCCGTTGCGGCGCTAGGGTCGTTTGATGGCCGATTCGCCTACCAGCTCGGAGGACGTAAAGGCGCTCTGCGCCGAGCGTGACATCCGCTTCATCCGCCTTTGGTTTACCGACATTCTCGGGCAGCTGAAGTCGTTCTCGGTCGGCGTTGACGAGCTCGATGACGCCTTCGAGGGCGGGATGGGGTTCGACGGCTCTTCGATCACCGGCTTCAACGCGATCGAGGAGTCGGACATGATCGCGATGCCTGACCCTTCAACCTTCGCTGTGCTGCCGTGGCGGCCCGATGAGCAGGGCGTGGCACGGATGTTCTGTGACATCCAAACACCTGAGCGCACTCCTTACGAAGGCGACCCGCGCCAGGTTCTTCGCCGCGCGATCGCGCGGATGGAAGAGATGGGCTTCGACACCTTCAACGTCGGCCCAGAGCTCGAGTACTTCCTTTTCAAGGACTCAAACGGAACGGAAGTGCTCGACAAGGGCGGCTACTTCGACCT
>CAJBXY010000027.1 GCA_903959665.1 uncultured Solirubrobacterales bacterium
CTCACGACCGGCGTCGTGTCGGCGAAGCAGCGCTCCATCGAGGGCCTCAACGGCTTCGCGATCAACGATGTGATCCAGACCGACGCGGCGATCAACCCGGGCAACTCCGGTGGGCCACTGATCAATAGCGCCGGCGAGGTGATTGGGATCAACTCGCAGATCGCAACTGGCGGCGGCGGTGGCGGCAACGTGGGTATTGGTTTCGCGGTGCCGGTTGATATCGCTCGCAAGCTGCTCCCAGGACTGCGCAAGGGGACCGTCGATACCGGCTATCTAGGGATTACATCACTCTCGATTACTCCTGAACTAGAGGCGCTGAACCTACCGGTCAACAAGGGTGTTCTGGTTGAGACCGTCAAACCCGGGAGCCCCGCCGCGGCGGCCGGGATCAAGGGCGGAACGGTGCCGGCGAAGCTCGAAAGTCAGTCGCTAAAGATTGGCGGCGACATCATCCAAAAGATTGATGGTCGACCGATGCTGACGTCGCTCGCGCTCTCAACCTATGTCGGCTCGAAGAAGGTCGGCGATCAGATCGAGATTCAGCTGCTGCGAGGTGGCAAGGAGACGAAAACCGTAACCGCGACGCTGGGTCGACGGCCGCAGCAGATCGTAGCGGCGCCTTAGTTTCAGCCGGTCACCGTAAGGCTGCCATCATAGGGGCGTGAGCAGCGCCCCGAGCATCAAGATCTGTGGCATCACCAACCTCGCCGACGCTGAGCTGGCAGTCGAGCTGGGCGCCTGGGCCGTGGGCTGCATCATGTGGGATGGCTCCGGTCGGCGCTGTGAGCAGTCCGACGCGCGCTCGATCGCTTCGCGGCTGCACCGTGAGGTTGAGGTCTGTGGCGTTTACGTCAACCCGACGCTTGACGAGGTTGCCGGTCAGGTTGACGCGCTCGGCTTCACGATGGTTCAGCTTCACGGAGACGAAGGTCCGTCCTTTTGCGAGGAGCTGCGCCGCCGCACCGGTGCGAAGGTGATCAAAGCGATGCAGGTTGTTTCCGGCGAGCAGCTCAACGACCTTGAGCGCTTCCACCACGTCGACTACCACCTGCTCGACACCGGCCACGCCGAGCTACGCGGTGGCACCGGTGAAAGTTGGGATTGGTCGCTGGCAGCCGGTCGGCGATCAAAGATCCCTCTAATCCTTAGTGGCGGGCTCGATGCAGGCAACGTCGCTGAAGCGATCGGCGTCGTCCACCCGTTCGCGGTCGATACGGCCAGCGGCACGGAAGCGTCGCCGGGAGTCAAGGATGCCGCCAAGATGTTGGCCTTCGTTGATGCTGTCGGATCAACTGCGCCGGCCGTCAGCCCGGAGCTGTCGGCGTGAGCGAGACCAAACTTGATCATCGTTTCGGGCCTTATGGGGGGCAGTACGTCCCCGAGACTCTGATGCCGGCGCTCGCCGAGCTCGAAGCGGCCTGGCTTAGCGCGCGCGTCGACGATGATTTTCAGGCCGAGCTTGGTCGCCTTCTTCGCGACTACGCGGGGCGGCCAACGCCGCTCTACCTCGCTGAACGGCTCAGCGCTGCGGCCGGCCGCACGATCTACCTAAAGCGGGAAGATCTGATCCACACCGGCGCGCACAAGATCAATAATGCGCTCGGCCAGGCGCTGCTCGCCGTACGGATGGGAAAACGGAGAATCATTGCCGAAACAGGAGCAGGTCAGCACGGCGTAGCTTCGGCCACGGCGTGCGCGCTGCTCGAGCTCGAGTGTGTCGTCTACATGGGCGCCGAGGACATCCGTCGGCAGGCTCCGAACGTTCAGCGGATGGAGCTGCTCGGCGCGACCGTAGTCGCGGTCGAGGCCGGCGCGAGGACGCTGAAGGAAGCCGTATCGGAAGCGATCCGTGATTGGGTGACGAACGTCGCCGACAGCCACTACATCATCGGCTCTGCCGTCGGCCCGGCTCCATACCCGGCAATCGTGCGCGACCTTCAGCGCTGCATCGGCGACGAAGCGCGCGCGCAAATTCTCGAACGCGAAGGACGGCTGCCGCAGCGAGTGATCGCTTGTGTCGGTGGTGGTTCCAACGCGATCGGTGCTTTCACCGCGTTTGTCGGCGACGATGATGTTGAGCTGATCGGCGTCGAGGCGGCTGGAGAGGGAATCGACAGCGGCCGCCACGGCGCTCCGCTAACGGCCGGGGGACGGCCGGGCGTTCTTCACGGTTCGCTTAGCGCGCTACTCCAAGATGACGAAGGCCAGATCGCTGAAGCCCACTCAATTTCAGCCGGACTCGATTACCCAGGCTCGGGCCCCGAACACGCCTGGCTGCGCGATAGCGGCCGCGCAACCTATGTCGCTGTTACCGACGACGAGGCACTGGCGGCATTTGAGCGCACGGCGCAGCTGGAGGGAATCATTCCGGCGCTCGAGCCGGCCCACGCAATCCACTACGCGCTGCACGTCCCGAGCGACTCCGACCTCGACCTCATCTGTCTCTCGGGCCGCGGCGACAAAGACCTCGCCGAAGTCTTGAAGTTGCTTGGTCGATGATGAACGGAGCCGAGCGAATAGCTGCCGCCTTCAGCGGCCGCAAAGGCCGCGCGGCGCTGATGCCTTATCTGATGGGCGGCTTTCCTGACATCGAGACCTCTCTGGGGATCGGCAACGCTTACGTCGAGGGCGGCGCAGACCTGATCGAGCTGGGCGTTCCGTTTTCCGATCCGCTTGCCGACGGGCCGGTGATTCAGAGCGCCGGCAGCGCGGCGCTGGCAGCCGGCGCGACGCTTGATCTCGTGCTCGGCGTTGCGGGCGAGCTTTCCGCACGCCTGCCGATCGTTTTGATGTGCTATTCGAACGCGATTCTGGCGCGTGGAACCGACCGTTTTGTTGACGAGATCGCCGCCGCTGGTGTGAGCGGGTTGATCGTGCCCGATCTTCCGCTGGAGGAGGCGCCGGCGACTTCCAAGAGCTGCGCAGCGGCAGGCGTCGCCTTCGTTGGGCTCGCGGCGCCGACGAGCACCGACCAGCGACTGGCAGCGATCGGGGCCGCGACGCAGGGGTTCCTTTACACCGTGGCCGTTGCTGGAACAACTGGCGAGCGCGGCGATGACAGCGACTACGGCGAGGTGATCGCGCGCGTTCGCTCGCACACAAGCGCCCCGGTCGCCCTTGGCTTCGGCATTTCAACGCCGGAGCAGGCCAGCGCAGCCGCTGGCGCCGGCGCCGACGGCGTAATCATCGGTAGTCGTTTGGTGCGTGAGGCAGCCGAGGCCGATCAGCCGCCGGCTGCCTGCAAGACGCTCGTAGAGCAATTCGCGCGGGCGCTTCGCTAAGCTTTTGCCAGCATGTCAATCGTCCTCGCAACCACTTTCGCGCTCTCGCTCTGGATCGTCTTGACTTCACTTGGGGTCAGCTCATTCGATGGCATCATGCTCGCGCTGGTGATCATTCTCCTCGCCGCAGGCGCGCGCCTTCTCGGCCGTTCAGTCGGTTCTGTAGGCCCAGGCACACGCGACTGAGGCTCTGCTCGCGGCTGTCGGCTGCGCCGCGACCTACAATCTGCGCCGCGTGACCAATTCCTCCCGACGGCAGCTCCGCCTCGCTCTGGCGGCGGCCGCACTTCTCACAGCCGCCCTCGCCGGCTGCGGTAGCGGCCAGCCAGGCGTCGTCGTCGAAGGGGACCAACTGACGGTTGTCACGAGTGCGCCTCTTAGCGGCGATCTCGAAGCCTCCGGTCAGGCGATGGTCAACGGCGAGCGCTTGGCCCTAGCCGAGGCTGACGGGCTGATTGGCCCATTCACGGTTTCACTTACGGTGCTCAACTCTGTGCAGGGGAGGATGCGGCTGCCCTCTGAAGCTCAAGTGGCATCGAACGCCCGGGCAGCAGTGCTCGCTCCCACATCGATCGCTTACATCGGCGATTACGACTCGGCCGCAACCGCCGTCTCGCTTCCGCTAACAAATCAGGGTGGGATCGCGCAGATCTCGCCGCTAGCCGGTTACGCAGGCTTCACCAGCAGCGCCCAGGCCGGTCTTGACGAGCCGCAGCGTTTCTACCCGAGCGGCAAGAAGACGTTTTTTCGGCTCGCGCCGAGCAATCTCAGGGAAGTGGCCGCCCAAGCGTCGCTTCAAGCCGAGCAGGGCTGCAGGTCGAGCTTTGTGGCTTTCAGCGATTCGGCCACCGGTAAGCGAGCTGGCGCGGCAATGAGCGCAGCCTTGAAAGCGGAGTCGATCGATACGGCCGCAACGGCCGCCGCTGCTAGCACGCCGCGCGATCTACGCGGCGTGACGCAACAGATCATTAGCTCCGGAGCCGACTGCTTGGCCTACTCGGGCCCGACCAGTGTTGTTGCCGCGCAGCTCTTCAACCGGCTGATCATCGCCGAGCCGGCGCTGAAGTTGTTCGTCGGCAGGGCAGCGGATAGCGCGCCATTCACCGAGAACCTCAGCGCGCGGGCTCAGCGTGCGACGCTCGTCACAACCCCAGGCCCCGATCCAGATCGGCTCGGCGCGGCCGGTGCCGCCTTCACGAAGCGCTACCGCGCCCAGTTCGGCAGTGATCCCGGGCTCGCCGGGCTCTACGGCTACGCCGCGATGACCGACGTCCTGGCTGCTATCGGCCGCGCCGGGCAGAGCGGCAACGACCGCTCTGCCGTCCTTGCCCAGCTGCGCGCGAGCGACAACCGCAGTTCGGTGCTCGGCCGCTACAGCTACTCCGGCAGCGGCGATTCGACGCTGAACGCTTTCGTCGTCTCGCGGATTATCGGCGGCCAGCTGGTCGCTTCGCCGCAGTTGACCGCCGCGATCGCTGACTAAGCCGCTCAGTCGGCCAGCACTGAGGTAAGCGCCGGCCCAAGCTCGGGTTCGATGAATTGGTATCCGTTGGCAGCAGCGGCTGCTGGGATTGCTCGCTGGCCTTCGGTCACGAGCTCCGCCATCTCGCCGAAGCGGGCGCGGATCACAAACCCTGGAACGGGAAACAAGGAAGGTCGATGCAGCGCCTTGCCGAGCTCCTTTGAGAAGGTGGCGTTGGTGACCGGGCTGGGCGCCGTGCCGTTGACCGGCCCGCTCCAGCTAGAACTGTCGAGCGCGGTGAGGTAGAGCCCGACAATGTCGTCGGCGTGAATCCAAGGCATGTACTGCTTGCCGCCTGCGACGGGGCCACCGACGCCCGCCTTAAACGGTGGCAACATCGTTTTCAGCGCGCCTCCGCTGGCATCGAGGACGATTCCGGTGCGAATTAAAACGACGCGCAGGCCAAGCTGCTCGGCCGCGACCGCTTCGCGCTCCCAGGCAACGCAAACCTTGGCCAGGAAGTCGCTACCTGCGGGGCACTGCTCGTCGATCGTCTCGTCACCATGTTTGCCGTAGTAGCCGACAGCCGATGATGAGATCAGCACGCCCGGTCGCGGCTCGCTAGCGGCGATCCCGGCAACGAGGTTGCGTGTGCCGATCTCACGGCTGCTCAGGATCGCCCTCTTCGAGCTTTCCGTCCAGCGCTGTGCCACCGGTTCACCGGCGAGATGGATCACGCCGTCGCGGCCCTCAAGCGCTTCGCGCGGCGCCGGTTCGGCCAGCGCGTCCCAGCCGATCGCCTCCACGCCAAGCGCAGCGGCTGCGCGCTGTGGGCTGCGTGAGAGCACAGTCACCTCGTCGCCGCGGGCCTTCAGCGCTTCAACGATGCGGCCGCCAATCAGGCCTGTGGCGCCGGTAATTGCAATCTTCATTCTCGCTCCAGTCGAAGGTTCGAAAAGGGTACGGATTACCTGCTCTTATGGGCTACGGAGCGCTTCAACGTCGGATGCGGCAAAGCCGATCGTGTTGCGCTCCGGCTGCGCGGCGCCGCTGGCGCGTGCTTCGGCGGCGACGGCGTCGGCGACCGCCGGCGCAACATCGCGGTTGAAGCAGGAGGGAATGATGTACTCCTCGCTGAGCTGCTCGTCGGTAACGATCTGCGCGATCGCCCGCGCAGCGGCCATCTTCATCGGCTCGGTGATCTGTTCGGCGCGAACGTCCAGTGCGCCGCGGAAGACCCCCGGGAAGCAGAGCACGTTGTTGATCTGGTTTGGGTAGTCGGAGCGGCCGGTGGCGATGATCCGTGCATACTGCGCAGCCTCTTCCGGCGACACCTCCGGGTTGGGGTTGGCCATCGCAAAGATCATCGGTTCCGGCCGCATCGTCGCCAGCGCGGCAGCGTCGATCACCTTTGCGCCGGAGAGGCCGATCATCAGGTCGGTTCCGACGATCGCTTCGGCCGGGCCGCCGCTGATCTTCTCAGGGTTCGTCTGCTCGGCGTACCAGCGCTTGATCGGCGTCATCGACCCGTCTAGGTAGTCGGCGCGCTCGGTGCTGAGGGCGCCCTGTGAGTCGCAGCCGATGATCTCGCGCACGCCAGCCTCAAGCAGGATCTTCGTCACTGCGACACCGGCCGCGCCGAGCCCAATCACGAGCACTCGAAGGTCCATCAGGTCGCGGCCGGTCAAACGGCAGGCGTTCAGCAGCGCGGCCAGGACGACGACTGCGGTGCCGTGCTGATCGTCGTGGAAGACGGGGATGTCGAGCGAGGCTTTGAGCCGCTCCTCTATCTCAAAACAGCGCGGCGCCGAGATGTCTTCGAGGTTGATGCCACCGAAGCCGGGGGCGATCCGTTGAACCGTCTCGACGATCTCGTCGGTGTCTTTTGTGTCGAGGCAGATCGGGAAGGCGTCGACACCGGCGAACTCCTTGAACAGCATCGCTTTGCCTTCCATTACCGGCATCGCCGCTCGCGGCCCGATGTCACCGAGGCCAAGCACGGCGGTTCCGTCGCTGACGACGGCAACCGTGTTGCGCTTGATCGTGTATTGGAAGGCGCGTTCAGGATCCTCGTGAATCGCGCTGCAGACGCGCGCTACGCCCGGGGTGTAGGCCATCGAAAGATCGTCACGGGTTTTCAG
>CAJBXY010000028.1 GCA_903959665.1 uncultured Solirubrobacterales bacterium
AACGACTACACGAAGGACCTGGCTGCTGGAAACCTCTGGGCATGCGTTGCTTGGTCCGGCGACCTCGTTCAGCTACAGGCCGACAACCCCAACCTTGAGTTCCTCGTACCCGATGACGGCGGAATGAGCTGGTCGGACAACATGCTGATCCCGCAGGGCGCGAAGACACCCTACGGCGCGGAGACGTTCATGAACTACGTCTACGACCCGGAGGCAGCCGGCGTGATCGCCGAGTACGTCAACTACTTCTGCCCCGTCGACGGCGTGCAAGAGCTGGTCGCCAAGAAGAATCCTGAGCTCGCGAAGAACCAGCTGATCTTCCCTGACAAAGCGACGCTCGACAAGCTTTACGCCTATCCGTCGCTCAGCGCGGCCGACGAGCGCGAGCTAACGGCTCAGATGCAGAAGGTCACCGGGGCGTGAGTTCAGGCGGGGAAGCGAGCGCTCCCCGCGGCCAGGCGGGGGGATGGCTGACGCTGCGGCGCCGCAATACGTTGCTGCCGCTGGCGTTGGTGATCCCCGGCCTGCTCTGGCTGATCATCTTCTATGCAATCCCGATCATCTCGCAGCTGTGGATTTCGCTGCAGACCGGCAACCCCGATGAAGGCTTCGCGCAGACTTGGAACTGGGGCGTTTATCCGGATTCGATTTCGGAGTATTCCGAGCAGATGCTGCGCTCGCTCCAGTACGCGGGCACGGCGACGATCGCCTGTTTCATCATCGGCTTTCCGCTCGCCTACTTTATGGCCTTCAAGGCCGGCCGCTTTCGCAACCTCTTCCTGCTGCTGGTGGTACTGCCGTTCTTCACCAGCCTGATCGTCCGCACCGTCGCATGGCAGACGATTCTGACCGACGACAGTTGGATAACCAACGCGCTCAAAACGGTGGGCTTGGTGCCTGAAGACGGGCGGCTCCTAGCCACCAGCTTCGCCGTGATTGCTGGGATCACTTACAACTTCCTCCCTTTCATGGTGCTGCCGCTCTATGCCTCGTTGGAGCGGATGGATCGGACGTTGGTCGAAGCTGCCACCGATCTTTACGCCAGCCGCTGGACCGCTTTTCGCAAGATCACATTGCCGCTCGCCGGGCCGGGAATCTTCGCTGGTGTGCTGTTGACGTTCATTCCCGCGATTGGCGATTACATCAACGCTCAGCTACTCGGTACCTCGCAGCAGTACATGATCGGCAACGTAATCCAGTCGCAGTACCTCGTCGTTCGCGAGTACCCAACGGCGGCCGCGCTCTCGTTCATCATGATGGTCGTCGTGCTCTTGATCATCGCCGTGGCAGCGCGACTGATCGGCACTAAGCGGCTCTCCGAGGCGGCGGTCGCGTGAGAACGCCGCTCGACCGCCTGCGCGACGGTTTGCTTGGCGTTTGGTCGCTTGGCGCCGTCGTCTTTCTATTCGTTCCGATCTTCGTGATTGTGCTCTTCTCGTTCAACGACAACCAAGGCCGTTTCAACTTCACATGGCAGGGCTTCACCTTGCGCCACTGGGCCGACCCGTTCGGTGTTGAAGGGCTCCAACAGGCGTTTGTAACTTCGCTCGGGCTCGCAGCTCTGACGACGATCATCGCCGTGATCTTGGGTGTTTGTGTAGCGCTGGCGCTCGTGCGCCACAAGTGGCGCGGGCGCGGCGCGACCGGTGGCCTCGTCTTCTTGCCTCTGGCCACGCCCGAGGTTGTGCTCGGCGCGGCGCTGCTGGGCTGGTTCCTTACGCTCGGCCTGATCCGCGGCTTCGTCACATTGGTAATCGCCCATGTGATGTTCACGCTTGGCTACGTCGTGATCACAATCCGCGCTCGGCTGGAAGGAATGGACGTTCACATCGAAGAGGCGGCGATGGATCTTGGCGCGAACCAGTGGACGACGCTGCGCAAGATCACGCTACCGCTGCTTGCCCCCGGGATCGCTGCCGCGTCGCTGCTCTGTTTTGCGATCTCGATCGACGATTTCGTCGTCAGCAACTTCAATGCCGGTCAGACGGTCACCTTCCCGCTCTTCGTCTACGGTGCGGCGCGGCAGGGCGTTCCACCTCAGGTGAACGTGCTGGCGACCGCGATGCTGCTCTTCGTCGTGTTGCTGATGTTCGTCAACCTCGCCTTCCAGCGTCGCTCGGCTCGGCGCCAGAACCGTGAGATCGAGACAACTCCAGCGCTCGGCCTGTAGGGCGGGGTTTTTCGCGCCGGCGTAATAACGCTTGCTAATCTGGAGGGGCATGTCGAACAGCCTGCTCATCCGTCGTCTTCTTCTCCCCCTTCGGGGGGAATAACGCGCTGGCGGCCGCGTAGCCGCGACAGAACACGAAGAGGCA
>CAJBXY010000029.1 GCA_903959665.1 uncultured Solirubrobacterales bacterium
CTGACGCTAAGTAGCGGCGAGCTGCACCTCTGGAGCCGCTCCCGCAATGAGCTGTGGCACAAGGGCGCCACATCAGGCAACACGCAGACGGTGGTTGCTCTGCGGCTCGATTGTGACCGCGACGCGCTGCTCGCGATTGTTACACCGGCCGGGCCGGCCTGCCACACCGGCGAGCGCAGCTGCTTCTTCAATACGGTTAGCAAGGGCGAGGTGCCGCACGAAGCGCTGCCGGCCCTTGAGCGCGTGCTGGACGAGCGTGAGATTGAACGGCCCGAGGGCTCATACAGCCTTCAGCTGCTTGACGACCGCGAGCTGGCAGCAGCGAAAGTGCGCGAAGAGGCCGAAGAGGTGGGCCGCGCTGTACTCGACGAGAGCGACGAGCGCGTCGACGAAGAGGCCGCCGATCTTCTATTCCATCTCACGGCTCTGCTCCACAGCCGCGGGCACAGCCTTGCCCAAGCGCAGCGCGTGCTGCTGCGCCGGCAACGCTAGCGCGCGATCAAGCCGTTCGGTCGGGATCGCTCGTTGGTCGAACTGAGATGCCCCGCTCAGCGAGGAAGCGCTTCGCATCGCCGACGCTGAACTCGCCGAAGTGGAAAATCGAGGCGCAGAGCACTGCGTCGGCGCCGGCCTCAAGCGCCTCTGCAAGGTGCTCGAGTCGGCCAGCGCCTCCAGAGGCGATGATCGGAACGCCGACCGCTTCGCTGACGGCCGTCAGCAGCTCCAGGTCGTAGCCGTCTTTGGTTCCGTCACGGTCCATGCTCGTCAGCAGCAGCTCGCCGCAGCCGAGCTGCTCAGCCTCGCTAACCCATTCCAGAACGCCGCGACCGGTGGCCTTGCGCCCACCACCGGAGAAGGCCTCCCAGGCAAGATCGTCGCCCTCGCTGCGCCGCGCATCGACGGCGACGACGACGCACTGCGATCCAAACTGCTCTGAGAGCTCAGCGATTAGCTGCGGCCGCGCCAGTGCCGCTGAGTTGACGCTGACTTTGTCGGCGCCGGCGTCCAACACAGCCTGAGCATCTTCAACAGAGCGAATGCCGCCGCCAATCGTGAACGGGATAAACAGTTCGTCGGCCGTCCGCCGGGCAAGCGCGGCGGCCGTACCGCGCTCCTCATGGGTAGCGGTGATGTCAAGAAAGACGAGCTCGTCGGCGCCGCCTGCCTCGTAGTGGGCTGCCAGCTCAACCGGATCGCCGGCGTCGCGGATGTCGACAAAGTTGGTGCCCTTCACAACGCGGCCGTTGTCGACGTCCAAGCACGGGATTATCCGTTTCATCTGCACGCTTATCGCCCCCCAGCGAGGGCTGTAATTGCCTCTTCGAGCGTGAACGCGCCGTCGTAGAGCGCCTTGCCCACGATCACGCCGTCAAGCGTCGGCAGCTGCAGCTCGGCGATGGCGGTGAGGTCGGCCAGCGAACCAACGCCCCCCGAGTAGATGAATGGAATCGTCAATCGCTCAGCGGTGGCGACGATCTGGGCGATATTGGGCCCCTCCATCGTGCCGTCAACCTCGATGTCAGAGACGATCAGCTTCTGGACGCCGCGCGCCTGAAGCGCCGTCAGCGCCGCTAGCGCGTCGGTGCCAGCGCTCTGCTCCCATCCTGCGACTGCCGCGATACCGGCGCGCGAATCAACGCTGACGATCACCTGGTCGCGGTGCTCTGCGAGCAGCTGTTCGAGCAGCGCTACGTCGGTCAGCGCCGCCGTTCCGAGGATCACCTGCGCGACTCCGGCGGCTAGCGCTGCCTCAACGGACTGAACGCTGCGCAGCCCGCCCCCAAGCTGTATTGGAATCGCGACGGCGGAGGCAATTTCAGCAACCAGATCGAGGTTTACCGGAGCGCCGCTGCGCGCGCCGTCAAGGTCGACGATGTGGAGAACGCTCGCGCCTGCGTCAGCCCAAGCTTTCGCGGCGCTGAGCGGTGAGTCGGAGTAGACCGTTGACTGCTCATAGCTCCCTTGCCGCAGCCGCACTGCGCTGCCGCCAAGGATGTCGATCGCGGGATATAGCTTCATCGCTCCACCTGCTGACAGATCGAAGCGAAGTTGGCGAGCATCCGCAGGCCGTTGGCCGAGGACTTCTCGGGATGAAACTGCACGCCAAAGATGTTTGCTTGCGCGACGACGCTCGCAAAGCGGCTGCCGTAGCTGCTCCAACCAACGACGACCTCGTCGCGCGCCGGTGCAGCGACGTATGAGTGCACGTGGTAGAAGCTCGCTCCTTGATCAAAGCCGGCGGTCAGTGCCGACTTGCCGGCCCACTCCACCGGCGCCCAGCCGATGTGCGGAAGCTTTCCGCCGGGCGCGTTGAGCGCGACGACCTCGCCGGCGATCAGGCCAAGCCCCTCGGCGCCTCCGTGTTCGACCGAGCTATCGAAAAGCAGCTGCATCCCAAGGCAGGCGCCAAGGATCGGCTTGCCGGCCGCCGCTGAGGCAGCAATCTGCTCGTCGAGACCGAGCGCGCGGATTCGTTCGATTGCCGACGGGAAGGCGCCAACCCCCGGGATAACCAGCCCGTCGGCGGCAGCGAGCACGGCCGGATCAGCGCTAATCACAGTCTCCGCGCCGACCTTCTCAAGCGCCTTCTCAACCGAGCGCCGGTTGCCAACGCCGTAGTCGATAATGCAAATGCGAGCGCTCACGCCTGAGCGGCCTGAGGCTCGGCGCCGGCGGTAAGCAGCGCCGTCAGCTCGTCGATCGCATCGGCTTTGAGCCGGTAGGCCACGCGGTTGGCGACTAGGCGGGCGGTGACCGGCGCAATCTGTTCGCGCACCACCAGCCCGTTCTCCTTCAGCGTCACGCCGGTCGCGGTGAGGTCGACGATCGCGTCGGCTAGGCCGGTAAGCGGCGCCAGCTCGACCGAGCCGTTAACTGTGACGATCTCAGCCTGCCGGCCGGTCTCTTCGAAATATGCCGTGGCAATGCGCGGATACTTGGTGGCGATCCGCATCACGCCGAGCCTGGCCAGAGCTTCGGCTGCCTTGTCGGGGCCCTCCTCTGAGGCGACGACCATCTGGCAGCCGCCGAAGTTTAGGTCGGCCAGCTCGAAGATCGCTCGCTCAGGGCTCTCCATCAGCACGTCTTTGCCGGTGATTCCCAGATCTGCCGCTCCGGCTTCGACGTAGGTCGGCACGTCCGAAGGTCGCATCGTGACCACTCCAACATCGGCAAAGAGCAGCTTGCGGTCATTGCTGCGGATCTCGCTGGTGTCGATCTCAGCGCGATCGAGCGCGTCGAGGCTTCCGCCCAGCAGCGCCCCGCGGGGCACGGCGATTGTCACTCCAAAGCGATTCATCGGCCGGTCTCCCCTCTCTCTTCGCCAGCTAGTGCGGCGTGCAGCAGATCGAGATCGATTGCAAAGCCAACGCCGCCGGTCTTCAGGCCGAAGCGGCCGAGCAGCTCACCGTAGTAGCCGCCGCTGGCGATCGGTTCGCCGAGCTCAGGGTCGTAGACCTCGAAGACTAGTCCGCTGTAGTAACCCATTCGCGGCGAGCGGCCAAGGTCGGGGATCATCCGCGCCGCAACCTCTGGTTCGAGCGCGTCGACAGCCGCGCGGAGCGGCTCGAGCGCCCGGCCGAGCGCCTCGTTCAGCGGCTCGCCGAGCAGCTCGGCGCCGCGCATCCTTGGAACCTGCGCCAGCAGTTCACTCTCTTCGGGCGAGAGGTCCAACGCCGCGATCTCTCGATCGAGCGCAACGAAGTCACGATTACCGAGCTCGCGCAGCAGCGCCGCGCTGCGGCCAGCATCAACGCCGCACGAGGCTAGTAGCGCAGGGAAGAGGGCGGCGTCGCCAACGCCGACGAAGAAGTTCTGCAGGCCGGTCGCCTCGAGCGCGCGGCAGAGAACACTGAGCGCCTCGGCGGCGCCGACAATCGGCTCAGCGCCGATCAGTTCAACACCGGCCTGCAAGAACTCGCGTGGCTGGCCGCTGTGTTGAGCGACTGCGCGATAGGCCGGCGCGACGTAGCAGAAGCGCAGCGGCAGCTCGGCGTCGCGGTAGCGCGAGGAGGCCACGCGGGCAATCGGAACCGTCATATCCGAGCGCAGCGCGAGATCCTCTCCCGGCTGGCCAAGAACGCGGTAGGAGACGGGCGTCGCTGCGCCCCCGGCGCGCTGAAGCGTCTCCTGATACTCAACGGTCGGCGTTGAGACCTCGCCGTAACCGGCCTCGATGAAGCGGGCCAGCAGCGCCGCCTCGATCCTCCGAAGCTCGGCTCTCTCCTCGGGCAGCACGTCGCGCGTCCCGCTTGGGATCCGCGCGTTCATTGCTGGCGCTGCTCTCTGGGGTTGATTGACGCTGTCTGCATACCGAGACGAAGATACGGCAACGGGCGCCAGATCTGCGCTCTTCCGTTGCAGGCGGGAACGAAGAAGGGGCCGCCAGTGGCGACCCCTCGTGCTTCAAGTAAAACCGGCGGCGTCCTACTCTCCCGGGCCTGAAAGGCCAAGTACCATCGGCGCTGAGGGGCTTAACTGCTCTGTTCGGAATGGGAAGAGGTGTTTCCCCCTCGCGATAACCACCGGAAATTGTCGAGA
>CAJBXY010000030.1 GCA_903959665.1 uncultured Solirubrobacterales bacterium
ATTCGCGGCTTCCTTCCCGCCTCGCTTGTTGACATCCGCCGCGTAGCTGAGCTCGACGAGTTCCTGCACACGAAGATCATCTGCAAGGTGATCGAGATCAACCGGCAGCGCAACAACGTCGTCCTCTCGCGCCGCGCCGTGCTCGAAGAGGCGCGCAAGGGTCAGCGCCAGGAGATTCTCGATCAGCTCCAGCCGGGGCTCGTCGTCGAAGGTCAGATTTCGAACATCGTTGACTTCGGCGCCTTCGTCGATCTCAACGGCATCGACGGACTGATTCACATCTCTGAGATTTCGTGGTCACACGTCAACCACCCCAACGAGGTGCTTGAGATCGGCCAGACGGTTCAGGTCAAGGTGCTCGAGATCGACCGCGACCGCCAGCGAATTTCTCTTGGTCTCAAGCAGACCCAGGACGATCCATGGCAGCGCGTTGTCGATACCTACAACATCGGCGACGACCTCGAAGGCACAGTCACCAAGGTCGTCACCTTCGGCGCCTTCGTCGAGATCCTTGACGGCGTTGAAGGCCTCGTCCACATCTCCGAGCTTGCCGCCCACCACGTCGAGAACCCACGTGAGGTTGTTCAGCCAGGCGACGAGATCAAGGTCAAGGTGCTAGAAGTCGATGATGAGCGTCGCCGCCTTTCGCTCTCGGTCAAGCGCGTCGAAGGTCAGATCCTCTCGGCCCACACCGGCAACCTCGAATTTCCGGAGGAGGACGCCGCAATCGAAGCGCCGGCCGACCTCGTCGTGCCTGTCGTCGACGAAGAGCTGCTCGCCGCCGCAACGCCGGCGGAGGCCGCAGCAGAAGCCGAGGTCGTCGCCGAGGCCAATGAGATTGAGGCGGAGGCCGCAGCCGAGGACGAAGTTGAAGCCGACGCGGCTGCCGAAGTCGAAGTCGAGGCCGAGGTAGCTGAGGCTGAGGCCGAGCTGGTCGCCGAGGTCGAGGAGGTAGCTGAAGCGGCTGCCGACGCCGACGCCGCGCCTGCGGATCCGCAGGACTGACGCTGGCGGCGCTGCGCTGACCGATTCAGCCCCCGTCCCGTTCGTAGGCCTGACCGGGGGTATGGGGTCAGGGAAGAGCACGGCGCTCGAAGCGCTCGGCAGGCTCGGCGCGCTGACGCTCTCAACCGACGCCGTCGTCCACTCGCTCTATCAGCAGCAGGAGGTCGTTGACGAGGTAGTCGCTCGCTGGGGCGGCGAGGTCGCCCCGGGCGGCGCGGTAGACCGGGCTGCCCTTGCGCGCTTCGCTTTCGCTGACGAGGACGAGCGCGCATGGCTTGAGGCCTTGATCTGGCCGCTGGTTGCGGCCGAGGTCGGTGAATTTCGCGAGCATTCGCTGACCCACGATCCACGCCCGCGCGCCGCCGTCGTCGAGACGCCACTGCTTTTCGAAGCTGGGATGGAAGCGATCTACGATGCCACTATCGCCGTGATCGCAAGCGAAGAGCTGCGCCGGGAACGCGCCGCCGCGCGCGGTCACGAAGCCGTCGATGAGCGTCACGCGCGCCAGCTAAGCCAGCAGGAGAAAGCGCAGCGCGCTACTTACGTCGTCAGCAACGACGGAACGACCGCCGAACTGGAGGCTGAACTGGCGTTGATTCTTGAACGGCTCGGCGGGTGAGTAGCTCTGGCGTGAGGCG
Organism: uncultured Solirubrobacterales bacterium; assembly: GCA_903959665.1. Classification (GTDB taxonomy): domain Bacteria; phylum Actinomycetota; class Thermoleophilia; order Solirubrobacterales; family Solirubrobacteraceae; genus F1-60-MAGs163. Next base: position 1,644 of record CAJBXY010000030.1, read on the forward strand.
CCGCCGCCGGCTCTGGCCGCTCGTTGGGCTTGTCGTCGCGGCGCTGCTGCTGGTCGCCGTCGTGAGCGGGCTCGATGCGCTGAAGGGGGTCGACAAGGCGGTCACTGAGATCACCTATCCGCTGCGCTACGACGACATCATTCGCCAGCAGGCGCGAGCGAAGAACCTTGATCCAGCGTTGATCGCCGCAGTTATCTACGCCGAGTCGGACTTTCGCCCTGGTCGCACCTCGCCGGCCGGGGCGGAGGGGCTGATGCAGATCACGCCGGAGACCGCCCGCGACATCGCTCGCCGCTCCGGCGGCACAGCATTTACGCTCGAGGACCTCGCGACCCCGCAGATCAACATCTCGTACGGCTCATATCTTCTGCGCGAGCTGCTCGATCGGTACGACGGTGACGTTGACGCAGCGCTGGCGGCCTACAACGCCGGGCCGGGCAATGCTGACAAGTGGGGAGGCTCTCAGCTGAGAGCTGAAGAGATTCCATTCCCTGAGACGCGAGCCTACGTTGAGAAGGTGCTCGAGGCACAGGTCCAGTACCGCGAGCGTTACGACAAGGAGCTCGGGCCGGCGCCGTAGCCTGAAGATACCCTTGCGGTGATGCCCCCGTTCCGTCTTGACAGCGCATTTACGCCGGCCGCAGATCAGCCGGCCGCGATCGATTCGATCTCGGCCGCGATCTTGGCCGGTGAGCGCAACACGACGCTGCTCGGTGCGACCGGCACCGGCAAGACGATGACGATGGCCGGGGTGATTGAGCGCGTTCAGCGCCCAACGCTCGTGATGGCTCACAACAAGACGCTCGCTGCGCAGCTCTGTAACGAGTTCCGCACCTTCTTCCCCGACAACGCGGTCGAGTACTTCGTCAGCTACTACGACTACTACCAGCCTGAGGCTTACGTTCCGTCGAAGGATCTTTTCATTGAGAAGGACTCGGCGATCAACCAGGAGGTCGACCGTCTCCGTCACGCGGCGACTGCAGCGCTCTTTGCCCGCCGCGACGTCCTTATCGTTGCCAGCGTCTCAGCGATCTACGGAATGGGCTCGCCGGAGACCTACGACAACAACGTTCAGATTCTGCGGCAAGGCGAGAGCGTTGATCGCGACGCGCTGCTGCGCAAACTGGTCGCGATTCAGTACACGCGCAACGACGTTGCATTGACGCGTGGAACGTTCCGCGTCCGTGGAGAGGCACTGGAGGTCTTCCCGGCCTACGCCGAGAGCGCTTACCGGGTGACGCTCTTTGGCGACGAGGTTGAGCGGCTACAGCAGTTCGAC
>CAJBXY010000031.1 GCA_903959665.1 uncultured Solirubrobacterales bacterium
ATGATCCCGCCGTCAACTAGCTCGCGGTCACGCACTTTGACCGGCTTAAAGACCATTGGCAGCGCAGCCGAGGCGCGGACTGCGCGCGAGATCGGCACGTCGTCCCAGCCCTCTTCGCCAAAGACAACCCGTTCGCATGAGTCAAGGTCGGTCGCCGTTAGGTAGAGCTCGCAGCCGAGCGCGCGGATGTCATCGGTCCGCTCGGGGTCGCTGAGGACCTCCTTCAGGTACTTCTCCAAGCCGGCGCCGCTATAAATGCCGGAAGGAAGATCTTCGCTGAGGCCGAGCATCAGATCCATCGCTGAAATGTGGCGCCAGCGCGGTGCGAGGTCGCGAGCAAGCCGACCAAGCCGCAGTGGCAGAAGAGCGCCGGTGCGGGCGTACTCGAGCAGGTTTGGGCGCAGCATCATGCCAAGGCTGATGTCACGAAAAGAGCTCGTCTCCTGACCGTTTACGACGCGCATCATCTCTTCAGGCGTAACGCCGTTGGCGGCAAGCGCGGCGACAAATGCTCCAGCGCTGGTGCCGACGTAGATGTCGAACTCATTGACGTTGCGGTTTACGGCCAGAAGGTCGAGCGCACGGAGCGCGCCGATCTCATAAACCGCGCCGGTCATGCCGCCGCCGCCGAGCACCAAAGCCGTCTTCTCCGGCCGCTTCTTGCTACCGCCGCTCGGCGGCTTGCGGTTCTTGCTGGAGAGCTTCACAACATCTGCCATTAACATCCATTCTAGGGGTAAGGAGCGATTTAGCGGGTTGTCATTAGCGCAGGAAAACCTGCGCCTGCCAAGCTCCGCGCCCAGTACCGTTCCCCCTGTGACGTGGATTAAGCGCTTTGCGCTGCTCTGCGCAGCTCTCGCTGCCGTGGCCTTGGCTGCCCCGCCGGCGCCGGCGCTGGCGCTCTCGAAGACCGAGGTGCAGAAGCGGATCGCTTCGGCGCTACTGCGTGCCGGATCGAGCAGCGGTGCGCTGGTTACAGACCTGACGACAGGCGAGCGCCTCTACGCCGCTCGAGCCGACCTAGCGCGGGTCCCGGCTTCGAACGAAAAGCTCTACACGACGGCGACCATACTCGGGCGCTTCGGCCCGCTGGCGCGCTTCAACACCGAGCTGTTTGCCAGCGGCGTAGTCGACGAAGACGGCCTCCTCGACGGCGACCTGATCCTCCGCGGCGGCGGCGACCCGAGCTTCAGCGGCGAGGACATCGACTCGCTCGGACGTGCGGTTCAGAGGGCTGGGATCGAGGCAGTCTCCGGCGGCATCGTTGGAGACGAATCACGCTTCGACAAACGCCGCGGCGGGCCCGCAAGCGGCTGGAGCGTTGACGGCTACATCGGCGGTTCGCTCGGCGCGCTGGTACTGAACCGCGGCTCAGGCGATTACGGCAACCCTGGCCTGGCTGCAGCCAGCGCTCTCTCAAAAGAGCTGAGCGGCCTAAAGATCGAGCGCGGCAGGAAGGCACGGACCGGTCTCACGCCGGCCGGGGCGAAGCGGATTTCGCTGCTCCGCTCGCCAACCGTCAGCGGGCTGATCGAAGTCACCAACACCGCTTCAGACAACTTCTATGCCGAGATGCTGGTCAAGAACCTTGGCGCCCGCTTTGCGAAGTCGGGTTCAACGGCGGCGGGCGCCGCCGTGATGCGTAGCTACCTCAGGCGTTTTGGGATAAGCCCCCAGATCAGCGATGGGTCGGGGCTCTCGCGTGGCAACCGCACCTCCCCGCGCGAACTCGTGGCGCTGCTGGCCGCGATGCACGAAGGGCCTCAGCGCGCCGCATTCGAGGATTCGCTCGCCGTCGCCGGTCGAAGCGGCACACTCGCCGGGCGGATGAACGGCAGCGCCGCCGAGGGTGCGTGCCGAGGCAAGACGGGGACGCTCAGCGACGTCAGCGGCCTCTCAGGGCTCTGCAACGCAAAGAACGGCCACGTGATCGCATTCTCGATGCTGATGAACAGCGTCTCACCGGCCAGCGCGCGCAGCCTTCAGGACAGCGCCGTCAAGGCGATCGCCAACTACAACGACTGAACCGAGCACTCACCCACTGGCAAGGAGCGCCAGCAGCGCCGCCTCGTCGAGCACAGCGACGCCAAGTCGCTCGGCCTTCTCTAGCTTCGAACCGGCCGCATCACCCGCAACAAGGAAGTCGGTCTTCTTCGAAACCGAGGTCGTGACGCGGCCGCCGGCGGCGAGAATCTTCTCACTGGCCTGCTCGCGCGTCAGCGTTGGAAGCGTGCCGGTAAGGACGAAGGTCTTGTCGGCAAGATGCCCCTCACCTGGCGGCGCACCCTCCTGTTCGAACTGCAGCCCGGCGCCGCGCAGCTCGGCGATTAGCTGCCTCGTCTGCCGATCGGCCAGCTGCGTGATGATCAGCTCGCCAACGATCGGGCCCACTCCTGGAGTTTGCGAAATCTCATCAACGTCGGCCGCGAGCAGCGCATCGATCGTCCGTAGCCGCTGGGCAAGGCTGCGGCCGGTTACCTCACCGACGCCCTCAATGCCAAGCGCGAACAGCACACTGGCGAAGGGGCGTGCTTTCGAGGCCTCAAGCGAGTCGATGATCCCCTGCGCTGAGAGCTCGCCCATGCCGTCAAGCTCGGCGAGCTGCGCGACGGTTAGTGAATAAAGGTCGGCGGCGCTCTCAACCAAACCCTTCTCCAACAGCATCACTGCGAGCTTCTCGCCGAGCCCGTCAACGTCCATCGCCCCGCGCGAGACGAAGTGCGTGAGCAGCGCCTCGCTGCGGCCCTCGCAGTTGCGGTTCGGGCACTTCGTGAAGACCGAATTCTCCGGCTTGACGGTCGCCGTCCCGCAAACCGGGCACTTCTTTGGTGCGCTGACCGCCGTTGCCCGGCCCTTGCGCTCGGCGGCGTGCGGGGCCGGCGAGACGACCTGCGGGATTACGTCGCCGGCGCGCAAGATGATCACTTCGTCGCCGGGGCGGACGTCCTTGCGAGCTAGATCTTCTTCATTGTGGAGCGTGGCGTGTTGGACGACCACGCCGCCCACTTCGACCGGCTCGAGCACGGCATACGGGTGGAGGTCACCGAACTTGCCGACGCTCCACTTGATCTCCTTGAGCTGCGTGAGCTTCGTTGTTGGAGGGAACTTCCAGGCGATCGCCCAGCGTGGGTCGCGGCCGACGACGCCAAGCCGCCGCTGCTGCTCAGCGTCATCGACCTTGATCACAACGCCGTCGATCTCGAAGCTGAGTGCACCGCGGCGCTGCTGCCAAGCAAGGCAGCGGTCGATCACCTCCTGCTCGCTGCCCAGCCGCTCGATCTCACTGTTGACCGGGAAGCCGCGCTGGCGCAGCCAATCGAGCGTCTCCCACTGCGATCCGAAGCTGATTCCCTCGCAGGCACCAACGCCGTAGGCCCAGAGCGATAGCGGCCGCTCAGCGGCGAGGCGCGGGTCAAGCTGGCGCAGCGTCCCGGCGGCCGCGTTGCGTGGGTTCATGAAGGTCGGCTTGCCGTCGCTGGCGCGGCGCTCGTTGAGGCTTTGAAAGCCGTCGAGCGACATGTAAACCTCACCGCGCACCTCGATCATTGGCGGTGCGTCCTCAATGCTCAGCGGAACGGTTGGGATTGTGCGCAGGTTGTGTGTTACGTCCTCTCCAACTTCGCCGTTGCCACGCGTTGCGCCACGCTCGAGAACGCCATCCCGGTAAACGATCGAGATTGCCAGCCCGTCAACCTTCGGCTCGCAGACGTACTGGAAAGCTGCCTCTTCGATCCCTTCGCGCGCCAAGTGGTTTCGCATCCGCAGCACCCAGCCATCGAACTCCTCCGGGCTGCGCGCGTTGGCGAGCGAAAACATTGCCTGCGGATGGGTCACCTTCTCTAGCGCGCTGACCGGCTCCGCCCCCACACGCTGCGTCGGTGAGTCGGGCGTCACCAGCTCCGGGTGATCGCGCTCGAGCTCGCGCAGCTCGTCGAGCAGCGCGTCGTACTGATCATCGCCGATCGAAGGATCGTCCTCAACGTAGTAGCGCTCGTTGTGCTCGCGCAGCTCGTTGCGCAGCTCCTCGGCGCGCCTGGCCTCGGCGCTCACGGCTGCTGTGGAGCGTCAGCTTCAAGCAGCTGGCTCAGGTCGCGGGCTCCGAGCGCCTCAATTCCAGGCTCGTAGGTGAGGTCAAAGTGCAGAGGGGTAACGGCGATATTTCCGGCGGCGAGCGCTGCTAGGTCTGTCCCTGGCTCATCCTCGAATCCGTGATCCTCGCCGTAGATTGAAAAGCGCCGGCGGCCAGCCTCGCCCTGCTCTTGCAGCTTCAGCTCGTCGCGGTAGATCCGTTTGCCAAGGCGCGTTATCTCAACCCCCGTTGGCGCGTCGCCGGGAACGTTCACGTTGATCAACGTTCCCGGCGGCATCGGCGTGTGGCCAACGTGCTGCGCCAGTCTCGCGACGAATTCAGCGCCGGCATCGAAGTTGAAGTGTCGCCCCCAGCGGAAGTCCATCTCGCGGCTCGTCGACTGCTGCGAGGCGGCAATCGCCGGAATCCCCAGCAGAACTCCTTCGAGCGCCGCGGCGACGGTGCCCGAGTAGGTCACGTCATCGCCGAGGTTGGCGCCGTGATTGATTCCCGAGACGATCAGTTCGGGGTAGAAGCCTTCGACCAAGCCAAGCGTGGCGAAGCGCACACAATCGACGGGAGTTCCCTCCGTGGCGTAGCCGACGCTTCCATCATCGAACGGGATCTCCTCGATCCAGAGCGGCTTGTGCGTTGTGATCTTGCGCGCAAATGCCGAGCGGTTGCCGTCCGGGGCGATAGTCACGAGCTCAATATCTGGCAGCCCCGCCAGCGCCAAGCGGAGCCGTTGCAGCCCTTCGGCTTCGAGGCCGTCGTCGTTGGTGAGAAGAACCTTCATTGCGCGCTCAAGCCGAGCATAGAGCGCGGTGCTGGCGGCACGACCGCTGAGAGTAAGCGGAACGGCTCAGACGAGTTCGAGATAGACCATCTCGGTTGAGTCGCTGCGCCGTGGCCCAAGCTTGAGGATCCGCGTGTAACCGCCCGGGCGCTCGCTGTAGCGCGGCGCGACCTCGGTGAAGAGCTTGTGCACGGCGGTGGCGTCCTGCCCGAGCGCTGAAAGAGCCTGACGGCGAGCGTGAAGATCGCCGCGCTTGCCGAGCGTAATTAGCTGCTCGAGCTCTGGCTTGACGGCCTTGGCCTTCGCCTCGGTCGTCTTGATCCGCTCGTGCTCAATCATCTCCTTACAGAGGTTGCGCAGCATCGCCTTGCGGTGGGAAGGGCTGCGGCTTAGCTTGTGGCGGGTTTTCTGGTGGCGCATGGTTTCGGTCCTCAGTCGTCGCGCAGCGCCATACCGCGCGCAGCAAGCGTTTCGATTACCTCGTCGATCGACTTCTTGCCGAAGTTCGGGATCGCGTTGAGCTCAGCCTCGGACTTCGAGAGCAGGTCGCCGATCGTCTGGATTCCGGCGCGCTTGAGGCAGTTGTATGAACGGACGCCAAGCTCCAGCTCCTCGATCAGAATGTCGTCAAGTGGGCCACCGGCGGCGAGCGGCGCGGCGCCTGGGATCGCTCCCATCCCGACCGAGTCGAGCTGGTTGACCGGGCCGGCACGGAGCTCTTCGATCCGATCCTCGTCGGTGAAGATCGCCAGCTGTGAGATCAGGATCTCGGAGGCCTCGCGTAGAGCGGTCTGCGGATCGAGTGAGCCGTCGGTCTCGATGTCGAGCGTCAGTTTGTCGAAGTCGGTGCGCTGGCCAACACGGGCCTGCTCAACGGCATAGGCGACGCGCTGAACCGGCGAGAAGAGCGAGTCGATCGGAATAACGCCGATCGGCTGATCGTCGGTCTTGTTGTCTTCGGCGACGCGGTAACCGCGACCGCGGCCGATCGTCAGGTAGATCTCGAGCTTCGTCTTCGCCTCGAGCGTCGCGATGTGAATGTTCGGGTTGAGGATCTCGACGCCGGCCGGCAGGTCGATGTCCTTAGCCTTGATTTCGCCCGGGCCGGTGACTACGAGCGGCGCTTCAACTTCGCTCGCGTCGGAGTGCATCCGGCAGACGACCCCCTTCAGGTTGAGAATGATGTCTGTGACGTCTTCGGTCACACCCTCGATCGATGAAAACTCGTGGCGAACGCCCTCAATCCGGACGCTCGTAACGGCAGCGCCGGAGAGCGAGCTGAGCAGCACGCGGCGCAGCGAGTTGCCGAAGGTGTAGCCAAAGCCACGGTCGAGCGGTTCGATTACGAATGAGCCGCTGTTCTCGTCGCTGGTGTCACTGGTGATACGAGGAATCTGAAAGTCGAGCATCTTGGCGATTTTCCCTGTGGTTGTAATCGGCGCGGCGCCTAACTTCAGGCAACCGCCGGGCGCGCCGCCCCCTTGAAGCGGAGGCAAGCGCAAAACATTGCTGCTACTTCGAATACAGCTCGACGATGAGCTGTTCCTGCACCGGCGTCGTAATCTCACGACGCTCGGGGGCACGCAGAATCTTTGCTGTCAGCGACTCGTGGTCGGCCTGCAACCAGGCCGGCACCTGCGCCGTAAGTTCCGTGGCCCCGCGGACGACCGGCTCAGCCGGACTGTCGCCCTTGAGCGCGATGATGTCGCCCTCGTGGACCTGGAAGCTTGGAATGTCAACGCGGCGGCCGTTGACCGTCCAGTGGCCGTGGCGGACCATCTGGCGGGCCTGGCGGCGTGAACCGGCAAAGCCGAGGCGGACGATGACGTTGTCAAGGCGGCGTTCGAGCATCTGCAGCAGGTTCTCGCCGGTGATGCCGTCTTGGCGGCTGGCGCGGTCGTAGTAGAGGCGGAACTGCGTCTCAAGAACGCCGTAGTAGCGGCGAGCCTTCTGCTTCTCGCGCAGCTGCACGCGATACTCGCTCTGCTTCTGACGGCCACGGCCGTGGTCGCCTGGCGGATACGCGCGGCGCTCGAACGAGCACTTGTCGGTTAGGCAGCGCTCACCCTTGAGGAAGAGCTTCTCGCCTTCGCGGCGGCACTGCTTGCACTGAGGTGAAGTATCGCGAGCCATTGTTCAGCAGCCCCTATACGCGGCGGCGCTTGCGCGGCCGGCATCCGTTGTGGGCTTGCGGCGTTACGTCGCGCACGCTGATCACTTCAAGCCCTGCGGCCTGGAGCGAGCGGATCGCCGTCTCGCGGCCGGAGCCCGAGCCTTTGACGTAAACGTCGACCTTCTGAAGTCCCTGTTCGATTCCCTTGCGCGCCGCTGAGTCGGCCGTTACCTGCGCGGCGAACGGAGTCGACTTGCGCGAGCCTTTGAAGCCGGCTCCACCGGCCGATTCCCAAGCGATCACATTGCCTTGGAGGTCGGTGAGCGAGACGATCGTGTTGTTGAACGACGTCTTGATGTGAGCCTGACCGACAGGAATGTTCTTCTTGACCTTGCGGCGGCCACGGGCTGGGCGTTTTGGAGCTGGCACTTAGTTCCTCATGTCTTTGTTGCGGCTTTCTTACCGGCGACCTGCATCCGCTTGGGCCCCTTGCGGGTGCGGGCGTTGGTCTTTGTCTTCTGACCGCGGACCGGAAGCCCACGGCGGTGGCGGATGCCGCGGTAGCAGCCAATCTCGCCAAGCCTCTTGATGTTCTGCGAGCGCTCGCGGCGAAGGTCACCCTCAACGAGAATGTCGCCGTCGACGGCGGTGCGCAGCTTCGCGACCTCGTCCTCGGTTAGGTCGCGAACGTAAGTGTCCGGGTTGATTCCGGCCTCTTTGAGGATCGCGTTGGAGCTAGAGCGGCCGATCCCGTAGATGTAGGTGAGGCCGATCTCAACGCGCTTATTGAGTGGAATATTGATTCCTGCGATGCGAGCCATTTAGATATTTATCCTTGGCGCTGCTTGTGTCGCGGGTTCGGGCAGATGACAAAGACAACGCCTTTGCGCCTGATCACGTTGCATTTTTCGCACATCGGCTTGACCGACGGTCGTACCTTCATAATTCCTTCTTCGTCGATGGGCCGGAAAGAGGCTCTGGCGACCGCAGGGGCGCGCCGCTACCACTCGCGGACAAACACGCTCCCTCGCGGGAACGCACACGAGCTCATAAGGTAGCAAAACGCGGCAATTTGTCGCTTCCCGCCGATTCATTCGGGCGTTCCGAGCAGCATGTGCCAGGGCGTGAGGATTCTGGGGCCGTCGGCGGTGACAGCGACGGTGAACTCGAAATGGGCTGAAAGTGAGCCGTCTACGGTGAAGATCGACCACCCGTCGGGCGCAATTCGCACCGCGTGAGCGCCGGCTGTGATCATCGGTTCGATCGCCAGAACCATGCCCTCCTCGAGCTTCGGACCACGCCCGGCCGGCCCGAAGTTGGGAATCTGCGGCTCTTCGTGCATCGAGCGGCCAACACCGTGGCCCACGAGCGTCCGCACGACGCCAAAGCCGTCGGCCTCGGCGCAGATTTGCACGGCGTGCGAGATGTCACCGATGCGCCCGCCAAGCTGAACCTGATCGACGGCAGCGAACAGTGACGCCTCTGTTACAGCGATCAGCGACTCCGCCTCAACCGTCACTTCGCCAACCGGGAAGGTCACAGCGGCGTCGGCAACCCAGCCGTCAAGCGTGACGCCGATGTCGACGGAGAGAATGTCACCGGGCTGGAGCGTGTAGGCGCCGGGGATGCCGTGGACGACCATTGAGTTCGGCGAAGCACAGATCGAGCCGGTGAAGCCGTTGTATCCCTTGAACGAAGGCTCCGCTCCTTGCGAGCGAATGAAGCGCTCGACAGTCTCGTCGAGCTCGGCAGTCGTTACGCCCGGCGCAATCTTGCCTGCGACCAGCTGCATCGCGCGGGAGTGGATCTCGCCGGCAGCCGCGATCTTGTCGATCTCTTCAGGGGTCTTCTTGATGATCACAGTGCTACGCGGACCGCTCAGATCGTCTCTTCGAGCTTCAGCGTCGCGATTGTCGCGCGAATGTGGCTGAAAACCTCGGAGGGAGCGGCGGAACCATCGAAGCGGTGAAGCAGACCGAGCTTCTCGTAGTAGTCGGCCAGCGGCGCCGTCTGCTCGTGGTAGACCGCGAGCCTATTTCGAACAGTCTCCGGCTGATCATCTTCGCGCTGAACCAGCGGCGTGCCATCAACGTCGTCGATCCCCTCGACCTTCGGCGGGTCATAGTCAACGTGGTAGACGCGGCCGGACACAGGGTTGACGCGGCGCCCTGAGATCCGCTGCACGATCACCTCGTCGTCAACTTCGATCATTAGAACGGCGGTCAGCTTGCGACCGAGCTTCTCAAGGTCGGTTCCCAGCGCCTCGGCCTGCGGAATCGTGCGCGGGAAGCCGTCAAGCAGGAAGCCATCGCGTGCGTCGGGGCGCCCGACCGCTTCAAGCAGGACGCCGATGATCACCTCGTCGGGAACGAGGTTGCCTGCGTCCATGTAGCTGGCAGCGAGCTCGCCGAGCTCTGTCTGCTCGGCAACAGCTTGGCGCAGAATGTCGCCGGTCGCGATGTGCGGCAGCTCAAATTCGGTCCGCAGCTGCTCAGCTTGGGTGCCCTTACCTGCGCCCGGCGGGCCCAGCAGAATCAGGTTCAACTCGGCCATCGCTACTTGAGGAAGCCCTCGTAGTTGCGCATCATCAACTGAGCCTCAAGCTGCTTCATCGTGTCAAGCGCGACACCGACGACGATCAGCAGCGAGGTGCCACCGAAGAAGAAGTTCGCTGCCGTCTGGTTGATCAAGATCGTTGGTAGAGCTGCGACCGCGGCCAAATAGAGCGCGCCGGGGAAGGTCAGCCGGGCGAGGATTCGGTCAAGGAACTCGGCCGTCGGCCGACCGGGTCTGACGCCCGGGATGAAGCCGCCGTACTTCTTCAGATTCTCAGCCTGATCGACCGGGTTGAAGGTGATCGCCGTGTAGAAGTAGGTGAAGGCAATGATGAAGAGCGTCTCACCGACCAGGTACGCCGCCCCTGAAGGGCTGAAGAAGTTCGATAAGTCCTGAGCCCACGGCGTGCCGATCAGCTGGCCAACTGTTGGTGGGAAGGCCATGATTGAGGCAGCGAAAATCACCGGGATGACGCCTGCCATGTTGACGCGCAGCGGCAGATAGGTCTGGCCGCCGCCGCTCATCCGCCGACCAATCACTCGCTTGGCGTACTGCACCGGAATTCTTCGTTGCCCTTCCTGAATGAAGACGACGGCGGCGATAACTGCCAGCGCGAGGAACGGCATCATCACCTTGAAGACAGCGTCCGGGCTCGTCCACCAAGCCTGAATGCCGTTCGGCAGGCCGGAGACAATCGAAGCGAAGATCATCAGCGAGATGCCGTTACCGATGCCGCGCTGGGTGATCAGCTCGCCCATCCACATCACGACAACGCAGCCGGCCGTGAGCGTCAAGACAATCAAGAAGAGCGTGCCGGCGTTGAAGTTAGTGATCACCGGCAGGCCGGCCGAAGCCTCCTGGCTCTTGAACAGGAAGACGTAGCCGATCGACTGCGCGAAGGCCAGCCCAACGGTTAGATAGCGCGTGTACTGCGTGATCTTCGCCTGCCCTACCTCGCCCTCCTTCGAGAGCTTCTCAAGCGACGGCAGAACAACGGTCAGCAGCTGCAGAATGATCGAAGCCGTGATGTACGGCATGATCCCGAGCGCGAAGATCGCCATCCGCGAGAGGCCGCCGCCGCTGAAGGTGTTGAGCAGGTTGAGAATCCCGCCGCCGCCAAACTGGTTTTGGATCTCCTCGATCGCCTTCGTGTCAACGCCGGGGACCGGCAGGTAAGCACCGAGCCGGTAAAGCGCGAGCAGCAGCGCCGTAAACGCAAGCTTCTTGCGAATCTCGGAGACCGTGATGGCGCTGATAATCGTCGCGATCATGGCGCTGGGGTGCTGGGCGCCTCACTTCCGACCATCACGCAGGTGCCTCCGGCAGCTTCGATTGCCGCCCTCGCCGAGGCGCTGAAGCCATGGGCGTGAACGGTCAGCGGCTTGCTGATCTCGCCCTTGGCTAGCACCTTGACTGGAACGTTCTTGCGCGTGCCAAGACCATTGGCAACGAGCGCTTCGATCGTCACGTCGGCGCCGGAGTCGAAGCGAGCCTCAAGGTCTTGCAGGTTGACGGCCTGCGTGTGCGTGCGGAACGGTTCGAAAGGCATCGACTTCTTCATGTTCGGGCCGCGCAACTTGCGCATCCGAACCTGAATCGGCATCTGGCCGCCTTCGAAACGGGCGCGATCCTTAGAACCGGAACGTGAGCCGTAGCCCTTATGCCCGCGCCCCGACGTCTTCCCGTGGCCGGAACCGTGGCCGCGGCCTACGCGGCGGCGCGCCTTGCGGCTGCCGGGGGCAGGCGAGAGGCTGTGCAGGCCGAAGCGTTCACTCTCTGAGCTCTCCTCGGCAGCGACCTTCTTGGCGGCTGCCGGTGCCGGCTTGGCTGCGGCTTCAGTCTTGGCTGGAGTCTTCTTCTCGGCGGCCGGCTTGGCCGCTGCGGCTGGCTTGGCGGCGGCTGCGGCCGGCTTCTTCGCTGCCGCTGGCTTGGCGGCGGCCGGCTTCTTTGCTGCGGCAGGCTTTGCCGCCGCGGCGGGCTTCTTCGCTGCTGCCGGCTTCTTCGCGGCGGGCTTCTTTGGCTCGGGGCTCATCAGGAGTCCTCTCCATCGACGCGTACGAGGTGGCGGACGGTGTGAAGCATTCCGCGCGTCGGCGGGTTGTCGGCTACTTCAACGCTGTGGCCGATCCGGCGCAGCCCGAGCGAGCGCAGCGTCGCAAGCTGCGAAGCCTGACTGCCGTTGCTGGAGCGGATCTGAGTTACGCGGAGCTCACTCATGCCGGTGGCTCCTCTGCGGCCTCAGTCTCCTCAGCGGCTTTGACTTCCTCAGCGGCCTCAGCGACTTCAACTTCCTCCACCACTTCAGCCACTTCGTCCGCTTCAACTACCTCAGCAACTACCTCAGCGACTGCAACCGCCTCGACCGCCGAGACGGGCTCGACCGCTACCGCGACAGCGCCCTCCTCTTCGGCCGCCGGCGCTGCGGTGGCAGGAGCAAGGCCAAGAACCTCATTGATCGAAAGTCCACGCAGCTCCGCGACCTCGGCAGGGGTGCGCAGGCTACGCAGCCCTTCGACCGTCGCCTTGACGAGGTTGATTGGGTTCTGCGAGCCGAGGCTCTTGGAAAGAATGTCGTGAATCCCGGCGAGCTCGAGCACCGCGCGCACGCCGCCACCAGCGATCACGCCGGTACCTGGCGAAGCCGGCTTCATGAAGACGCGGCCAGCGCCGAAGATGCCGGTCGTCTGGTGCGGAATTGTTGCGCCATAGCGGGGCACGCGGAAGAGGTTCTTCTTCGCCTGCTCGACGCCCTTCTGGATTGCCATCGGAACCTCGTTGGCCTTGCCGTAGCCGACGCCGACGACGTCCTTCTCATCGCCTACGACGACAAGGGCTGTGAACGAGAAGCGGCGGCCGCCCTTGACGACCTTGGCAACGCGGTTGATCTCAACGACGCGCTCCTGAAGGTCAAGCCCTGAGGCGCTGACTGTGCGGTCAATTTCCATGGATTAGCTCGATTCCTTGCTCATACGCTCAGTCCACCCTCGCGCAGTCCTTCAGCGAAAGCCTTTACGCGGCCGTGGTAGCGGTAGCCACCGCGGTCGAAGACAACGGTTGATGCGCCGGCAGCCTTGGCCCGCTCGGCGAGTAGCTGACCGAGCTTCTCGGCCTGCTCCATCGGCGCGATCGAGCGCAT
>CAJBXY010000032.1 GCA_903959665.1 uncultured Solirubrobacterales bacterium
CAAACGGATCGAGCGCGCTCTCGGGGCTGCCCTCGTCGCCTTCGACGACGATGTCAACCTCAAGGTCGGCGCCAGGAATTGGCTTCTCCTTCGGCGCCTTCTTGTCCACCTTGGCCTCAGCCTCGGCGGCCTCTTCCTCGACGATCTCCTCGGCCTCTTCGACGGCCTCCTCTGCAGCTTCGGCCTCAACCTCAGCTTCGACCGCCTCTTCTACCTCTTCGGCCTCTACCTCCGGCTGCTCTTCGATTGGAGCTTCGTCGTCGGCCATTAGGTAGTGATCTCCAGTTTGGTCGGCTTCTGCGCGACGTGTGGGTGGTCGGTGCCGGCGTAGACCTTGAGCTTCGTGATCTGCTGGCGAGCAAGACGGTTGCGGGGAAGCATTCCGCGCACTGCTTGGCGGATCACCTCTTCCGGGCGACGCTCGAGCATCTCTTCAAGCGTGCGCTCACGCAGCCCACCGGGGTATCCGGTGTGACGGCGGTACATCTTCTCTTTCATCTTGTTGCCGCTGACGGAGATCTTCTCGGCGTTGATCACGACAACGAAGTCGCCGGTATCGACGTGCGGAGTGAACTCAGGCTTGAGCTTGCCACGCAGCAGATCGGCGATCTGGGTAGCCAAGCGGCCGAGCGTAAGCCCGTTCGCGTCGATCAGTAGCCACTGACGTTCGCGGTCGGTCGCATTGGCGACGTAGGTTTTTGAAGCAACGGAAGCTCTCATAGCAATAAAAAGCCACGCATTCAGCGCGGCGCAGCCTCAGAGAATAGCGGCCTTTGCGCGATCGAGGCCGCGCGGCTCATTACTCCCACTCGATCGTGCCGGGCGGCTTCGACGTGATGTCGAGCACGACGCGGTTCACTTCGCGCAGTTCGTTGATCATCCTCGAGGCAATCTGCTCGAGAAGATCGTACGGGAGGCGCGCCCAGTCGGCCGTCATCGCGTCATCTGAGGTGACGGCGCGGATCACGACGACGTAGCCATATGTGCGCTCATCGCCTTGTACGCCTACGGTTCGGACATCGGGCAGAACGCAGAATGACTGCCAAAGCTCGCGATAGAGGCCGGCCTTGCGGATCTCGTCCTGCAGCACGGCATCCGCGTCACGAAGCAGGTCGAGCCGTTCTTTCGTTGCTTCGCCGCCGACAATCCGAATTGCCAGCCCGGGGCCGGGGAAGGGCTGGCGCCATACCAGCCGCTCAGGCAATCCCAGCTCAGCCCCGACCGCACGGACCTCGTCTTTGAAGAGCGTTCTCAGCGGCTCGACGAGTTCAAACTCCATGTCGTCAGGGAGGCCGCCAACGTTGTGGTGCGACTTGATCGTCGAAGTGCCGGTCCCGCCGCCGGATTCGATCACGTCCGAGTAAAGCGTTCCTTGAACGAGGAACTTTGCTCCTTCAAGCTTGGCCGCTTCCTCCTCAAAAACGCGAATGAACTCACCGCCAATGATCTTGCGTTTGGTCTCCGGATCGCTCACCCCGGAGAGCTTGCTGAGGAAGCGATCCTCGGCATCGACGGCAACGAGCGGCACGGCGAAGCGATCGCGGAATGTTTCAACAACCTGCGCGCCCTCGTCCTTGCGCATCATTCCGTGGTCGACGAAGACGCAGGTGAGCTGGTCACCGATCGCACGGTGTACGAGCAGCGCGGCGACCGACGAATCGACACCGCCGGAGAGTCCGCAGACGACCTTGCCGTCCCCTACCTGATCGCGGATCGCGGCAATCTGTTCTTCGGCGATCGAAGCCGGTGACCAGTCGAGCGTGCAGCCGCAAGCGTCGCGGAGGAAGTGGGTCAGGATCTGCTGGCCGAACGGCGTGTGGACAACCTCGGGGTGAAACTGGATTCCGTAGATCTTCCGCTCGGCCGACTCGAACGCCGCCACGGGCGACTGTGTTGACGCCGCCAGCGCAGTAAAGCCGGGAGGCGGTTCGAAGACGGTGTCACGGTGCGACATCCAGCAAGGCTGAACGTCAGGCAGCCCGGCGAAGAGCAAGCCAGGCTCGGTGATCGTCAGCTCCGAGCGGCCGTACTCGCCAACTTCAGCGCTCTCGACGCGGCCGCCGAGGTGCTGGGCCAAGAGCTGCATCCCGTAACAGATGCCAAGCACTGGGATGCCAAGCTCAAGCAGGCCAGGGTCGAGCCGCGGCGCGCCGTCAACGTGGACCGATGCCGGGCCGCCGGAGAGGATCAACCCCTTCGCCCCTCGAGCCGCAACCTCCTGCGGGCCAACGTGGTACGGAAGCAGCTCGGAGAAGACGCCGCACTCGCGCACTCGCCGCGCGATCAGCTGCGAGTACTGGCCTCCATAGTCGAGAACAACGACTTCGTCGTGAGTCACGCCGGCGTCGAACTGAGCGTGCTGTCCGCATTGGCCGAAGGAGAGGCGCCGGCCCCGCGGCTACCCATTCCAACCCCCTGCGATGACTGAAGCTTCTTGCCCTCGGTTTGCAGCGCCGGGGCGACCATCAGCTCGGCGCGGTTGAACTCGGCAACGTCTTGGTAGCCGCAGGTAGCCATCGAGGTTCGCAGCGCGCCCATCAGGTTGAAGCTGCCGTCGTTCTCGTGCGCCGGGCCGGTCAGGATCTCTTCGATCGAACCGTTCTGAATCGTCTCAACGCGGGCGCCACGCGGAAGCGTCGGATGGAAGGTCGCCATTCCCCAGTGGAAGCCGCGGCCAGGAGCCTCGTAGGCGCGAGCTAGTGGCGAGCCGATCATCACCGCATCGGCGCCACAGGCGATCGCCTTGGCTACGTCACCGCCGGTGCTCATTCCGCCGTCGGCGATCACTTGGACGTACTCACCGGTCTCAAGCATGTGGGTCGAGCGAGCTCCGGCAACGTCGGCGATCGCAGTTGCCTGCGGCACTCCAAGGCCGAGAACCCCTCGCGTGGTGCAGGCGGCTCCTGGGCCGACTCCGACCAGCACCCCGGCCGCGCCGGTGCGCATCAGGTGAAGGCCGGTGTGATAACTGGCGCAGCCGCCAACGATCACCGGCACCGGCAGCTCGGCGATGAACTCCTTCAGGTTGAGCGGCTCGGTCGTCTTCGAAACGTGCTCGGCGGAGACGACAGTCCCTTGAATGACGAGAATGTCGAGCCCGGCGTCGAGCACCATCTCGTAATGAGCCGAAACGCGCTGGGGAGTCAGCGAGGCGGCAGTGACGACGCCGCTGGCTTTGATCTCTTCGATCCTCGCCCTCATTAGCTCAGGCTTGATCGGCTCTTGATAGATCAGCTGCATCTCGTGCGTTGCCTCGTCCTTAGGCAGCTGCGAGATCCGCTCGAGTTGCTCTTCGGCATCCTCGTAGCGCGTGAAGATTCCTTCAAGGTTGAGCACCGCCAGCCCACCGAGCCGACCGACCTCAATCGCAGTGCGCGGTGATACGACCCCGTCCATCGCCGAGGCCATCAATGGAAGCTCGAAGCGGTACGGGCCAAGCTTCCAAGAGATGTCTACGTCGTCGGGATCGCGCGTGCGACGTGAGGGCACGATTGCGATGTCATCGAAGCCATAGGCGCGGCGCGCCTTCTTTCCTCTACCGATCTCAATTTCCATCGGCTGATCCTAGGTACGGCGCCGGACGCAATCGCCGCGCGCGAGGCAGATCGACGAGCTTCGCGGAAGGCTGCTGGGAGGCTCTCGTGATCACTCACTGAAGATAGCGCTCAGAGGGCGCGCGCGGGTGCTTCGATCCGCTCAACCTCAACCTCGGAGAGCAGCTCGTCGACGCCTTTGGGGTCGATCAGCCCAGCACCGAGCCGCTGCGTCGATTCAGCGCCGCAGGCGACGGCGTAGCGCAGGCACTCCTCAGGGCTCGAACCGCCGTAGCGGGCGGCAACGTAGCCGGCAAGAAAGGCGTCGCCCGCGCCGACGCTGGCAACTGCTTCACGCGGCTCAATCCATACTCGGTGCTCGGTCGCCTTGCCGTCGACGAGGACGCTCGCTACGCAGCCGTCGGGCAGCGTGATGATCGCCTCCTTCGAACCGAGCCCGCGCAGCTCCGCCAGCGCTCCAACCTGCTCTTCGCGGTCGTTGAACTCGTGGCCTACTAGCTCTTCGGCTTCAGCCATATTCGGCGAGATCACTGTCGGCTCGGCGCGGACTGCGAGCTTCATCGCTTCGCCTTCCGAGTCGACGATCGTTACAACGTTGAGCCGCTTGAGCTCCGCGATCAGCGTCGCGTAGAAGGATGGGTCGACGCCGCGTGGCAGCGAGCCGGCAAGAACGCAGATCGCGGCTCCGCTGGCAAGGTAGGCGAGCTTCTCAATGAAGAGCTCAACCTCGGCCTCATTGACCTCCGGGCCGCGCTCATTGATCTCGGTCTGCTCTCCGGTCGTCGGGTCGAGCACCGAGATGTTGGTCCGCGACTCCTCAGCGATGTGGACGAAGCCATTGAGAATCGACTCGGCTGTGAGCTGCTCGACGATCCTCGTTCCAGTTGCTCCACCGACGAAGCCGGTCGCAATCACCGGCTGGCCGAGCGAGGCCAGCAGCCGCGCAACGTTGACGCCTTTGCCACCTGCGGTTGAGCGCTGCTCAACGGTGCGATGGCGGCGCCCGAGCCGGAAGCTGGGAACCGAGAGTGACTTGTCGATCGCTGCGTTGAGAGTGACGGTAAGAATCATGCTGGTCTTCGCTGGGCTCTCTCGGGGCGCCGTCGGCGGCGCCGCTTGCGCAACAGAGTAGCCGAAATGGCAATTAAGATGAGAGCGACGAAGAGCCCCGCGGCAGGCCCGGCCAGCCCGCCAGCCGTGGCCAGCAGCGACGGCGCCGCGACCGCCGTCGCAGTGACCAAAGCGATGCGCTCAACGCTCTTTCCGCGCCGCAGCACGATCACCTCACCGACGCGCGCGCCTTTCGCGAGCGGGCCGGTAAGCCGATCAGGCAGCCCGCTGACAATCGTCGTCGGCCGCTCAGCGGTCCGCATCACAACGTCAG
Organism: uncultured Solirubrobacterales bacterium; assembly: GCA_903959665.1. Taxonomy (GTDB): domain Bacteria; phylum Actinomycetota; class Thermoleophilia; order Solirubrobacterales; family Solirubrobacteraceae; genus F1-60-MAGs163. The sequence continues at coordinate 4,939 of CAJBXY010000032.1, forward strand.
CACTGCGCGATGCGATTAATCCAACCGTCGCGTCGCGCCCCTCGACGTCGAGCGTCGCGAAACGCTGACCCTTCGTAACGGCGCGGACGCTTCGATAGCGACCGAAGCCGTAGCGCATCAGCTTCAGCGTGTCATCGTTGCGCGCCGCTTCGCTTGGCTCGCCCATCACGACGCTGATCAGCTCGGCGCCGTTACGGCTGGCCCCACCGACCAGCAGGTAGCCAGCGCTCGAGGTGTGGCCCGTCTTGATTCCGTTCATCCAAGGAACCGCGCCGATCAGCGTGTTGCGGTTGTAGACGGTGCGGCTGCGATAGCCGCTGCGCAACTTGGCCTGTGAGCGGTCGACGAGGCGGCGCGCAAAGCTGTTGCCGCGAAGCAGAACACCGAGCGTGGCGAGGTCGCGCGCGGTCGAATAGTTACGGCGGCCGTCAAGCCCATCGGGGTTTGAGAAGTGTGTTCGGCGCAGGCCTGCCCGTTTGGCGCGCGCGTTCATCATTCGCACGAAACCCTTCCGCGAGCCACCAACGTCGACGGCAATCGAAGCGGCCGCCTCGTTCGCGCTCGGTAGCAAGAGCGCGCGCAACATATCGGCGCTGGTCAGGCGCTCGCCTGGGATTAAGCCGGCGGTCGACTCGCCCGCGCCTGCGTTGTAGTTGACGACCTTGATCCGGTGACCCAGCGACCGGCGCTCGAGCAGCAGCAGCGCCGTCATCATCTTTGTCGTCGAGGCGATCTCGCGGCGGGTGTACGGATTACGTGCGTAGATGATCTCGCCGCTGGAGGGCTCAATCAGGATCGCCGATCGGGCGCTGAGCGATGGTCGAGGCTTGGCGCCGGCGACGGAGGGAAGAGCGAGCACCAGCAGCGCCAACAGCACGCCCACGCGAATCAGGCCGGTCACGACCTGAGGCGGAGCCGCTGACCTGGCTGAAGCGCCTGCGTGTCTAGCCCGGGGTTGAGCTGCTCGAGCTGCTCGACCGAAACGCCGGTGTCCAGCGAGATCGAAGTCAATGTGTCGCCGCTGCGAACCGTGTAGTAGCGCGGACCGCCCGTCTTGACCGTCGTCGCCGTCGTCGAGTCGGCGGCCGGCGCGAGGCTGTCGCTGCCAGAGGAGGAGCCGCCGCCGCTGGCGAGGATCAGTGCCGTAACCAGTGCCGCGAGAATCAGTGCGAGCGGAGCCAGCCAACGGGAGGCTTGAGATTTCGGCGCCATCTAGCCCTGAAGGATACGGACGCGCGCCAGCAACTCCAACGATTGGCGCGGCCGGGCGCAAAGTTGCAGCGCTCAGCCTTCTGCGCCGAGTGCCCATGCCGAATCGCGCAGTGATTCAGCCTGAGCGCGCGCGGCTTGCGCGGGGCTGCCGCCATGCTCTTCGGAAGCGAAGACGATCGATCGCGATGCGCTTACCAGCCCGGCTGCAGGGCCGGGCGCGAAGGCCGGCGCCAAGTCTTCAACCCTTCCCCCCTGAGCGCCTATGCCAGGAAGCAGAAAGATCGTCCGCGGCATCAACTCGCGCATCCGCGCGACGTGTTGCGGCGCTGTCGCGCCAACGACCGCGCCGACGTCGGAGAGTTCGCCGTCGCTGCCCAACCGATCGACCGCCTGCGCCACGCGCTCCCAGAGCGTTCCGTTATCGGCCAGCTCCAAATCCTCGAAATCGGCCGCACCAAGGTTTGAGGTCCTGACTAGAACAAAGACGCCGGCGTCGTTGGCGCGGGCGCCCTCGATTAGGACGTTGAGCGTGTCAAGCCCCATGTAGGGATTCGCCGTGAAGGCATCGGCGCCCAACCCGGCAACCGGCCCGAACGGCGTCTCAGTAACGCCAGCCAGCGACTGGCTGTAGGCAGCGGCGCTTACGTCGATGTCGCCGCGCTTGCCGTCGGCGAGCACCAGCAGGCCTGCCGCTTTAGCGTGGTCCACAACCGCGCCGAGCGCTTCACGACCGGGCGCACCGAGCCGCTCGAAGCAGGCCAACTGCGGCTTGACGACAACGCAAGCGGGGCCGGCGGCGTCGATCAACGCGCGGCAGTGTGCCTCAACCGCGCTCGCGGCCCGCTCAGCGGCGCTCGATCCGCTTGCCGCTTCCAGCGCCTGCGGCCAGAGTCGCGCCGGGTCAGGGTCGAGCCCAAGCACGATCTGCGAGCGGCGCGCCTGAACTGCGCTCGCCAGCCGCGAGGCGAAACCGCTACTGGCGCCGCTCGTTGACACACTCTGAAGCTAGCAACGCAATTGGACGGCGCGGCGCGGCCGGCAACCGTCGGAGCGAACTGGCAGGATTGCCAGATGCCACTGGCGCGAATCGGTTGGGGAGTCGTCGTTCTGATCTGCCTGATCGGCGTCGGCCTGCTGATGCTCGCCGGCTATCAGGGCTATGCGGCGCTCTCGCTGGCCGTTGGCGTCGCCGCAGCGATCAACTTGACTTGACCGGCGCCGCCGGTTCGGTGTGGACTACGACGTCAACGATCTCGCCGTCGTAGTCGCGGATCGCTGCCTCAATTGTCGTCGCCGCCGCGTGCGCCTGCGCCAGCGTCTGTGAGCCGTCAAGAACTACGGTCACGAGCGCAACAATTCCGCGCGGCTCGCGGTGCACGCGTAGCTCGAGCGGCTCGCGCCCGGTGAGCTCGAGAACTATTCGTGCGACTTCGCGGTGCATCTCGGCTGACTCTTCACTGGCAGCTATCGGCGCCGTCAGCGAGGGCTCCAGCGGCTCAATGTGAACGTGAACGGCATCAACTTCCGGGGCAGCTAAACGGATTGCCTGCTCGACGTCGTCGATTGATGCGTGGGCCTTGGCGAGCGACTGGCCGGCCGGAAGCTTCACGTGAAGGCTGAGGTCGGTGCGACCGTCGATGCTGACGATTCGAACGTTGTGAACTTCGCGCACATCGGGCGCCGAGAGTGCCGCGCCGCTTACCCGTTCGCGCAGCTCGGCTCCTTCCCGTGGTTCGATGTGAATCGTCACGTCGCTGCCGGCGATCCGTTCGTTCAGCGCCGCCTCGACGCGGTCGGCCAGTTCATGGCCTTGCTGGACAGGCGCGTCGGCCTCAACTTCGAGCACGCCGTCAACGAAGGTCGTGCCACCCGCCTCACGAACTCGAAGGCGGCGAATTTCAACCGGCGGCTCGACGCTCTCGATCGCCTCCTGCGCAATCTTGACGAGCCCCACCGGCGCCTGATCCATCAGCGAACCAACGTTGCTGCGGATCAGCGTGACAGCTGCGCCGATGACCAGGACGGCGACGATCAGGGCGGCGATCGAGTCGGCGTCGGCAACCCCGGCGCTGACCATCAAAAGACCTACGAGGACGGCCAGCGTGCCAGCAAAGTCGGAGGCGAAATGGAGCGCGTTCGCCCCCAGCGCGGCGCTTGAGAAGGCCCGCGCACCGCGCCACGAGATGACCGTTCGGATGCTGTCCACAACGAGCACGACGGCGATCACGGCGAAGACCCACCAACCGGTCTCAACCGAGTGCGGCTCCGAGCTTGTGATTCGCGAGATTGATTCAAAGATGATCACGCCGCTGACGACGATCAAGAAGCCTCCCTCAGCCAGCGCCGCAAGATGCTCTGCCTTGCGATGCCCGTAGGTGTGGCTGCTGTCGGCTGGCCGGTCGGAGACGCGGATTGCAAAGAAGGTCAAGACAGCAGAGCCGAAGTCTGTCGCCGAGTGGGCAGCCTCGGCCAGCAGACCGAGCGATCCGCTCACCAACCCGGCGCCCAGCTTCAGGACGACGAGGAAACCGGCGGCCGCGACCGACGAGAGCGCGGTGCGCTGCTGCGGAGTTACCGAGCTTTCGGCCTCAACGCTCACCTGTCACCAAGCAACTCTCTTAGCTGACGGACCGCGTTGCCACGGTGGCTAATCCGATCCTTCTCATCGCCGCTCAGCTCGGCCATCGTCTGGCCGGGGGCGCCGGCCGGTTCGAATGCCGGGTCGTAGCCGAAGCCGCCGCTGCCGCGCGGCTCGGCGGCGCGAACACCAAGGCAGCTCCCTTCAACGACCTGTTCGGTGCCGCTCTGCGGGTCGCAGTAAGCGATTGCGCAGATGTATTCGAGCCGATCGCCCGGCTCCGTCTGCTCGATCAGCTTCTCAAGGTTGGCTGCGTCGTCACACTGCTCGCCGGCCCAGCGAGCGGAAAGAATTCCGGGCGCGCCAGCGAGCCTTTCAACGCAGATGCCGGAGTCGTCGGCGACGGTCGGCGAGCCGCTGATCGCGGCGCCGGCGCGAGCCTTGATCAGCGCGTTAGCAGCGAAGCTGTCGCCGTCTTCGAGCGGCGCCTCGCTGCCGGCCGGTAACGCGACCAGTTCGTAGCCAGGCAGAAGTCGCGCGAATTCGCTCAGCTTGTGATCGTTATGGGTGGCGAGCGTAAGGCGCATCGGCCTCAGCGGCTGCCGGCCGCTATCGCCTCGTCTTGCGCCGCGCGCAGCTGCTCTATCCCAGCTGCGGCGAGAACCAAGAGATCATCGAGGTGAGTGCGCTGAAGCGCGGTCTTCTCGGCCGTCGCTTGAACCTCGATCAGTCCGCCGTCTCCTGTCATCACAACGTTGGCGTCGACCTCGGCGCCGGAGTCTTCGATGTAGTTGAGGTCCAGCAGCGGCGTCTCGCCGACGATCCCGCAGGAGACCGCGGCAACCTCACCGCTTAGCGGAATCGTTGCGAGCCGACCCTCGGCAACGAGCCGCTGCACGCCAAGCGCCAGCGCTACATAGGCACCGGTAATTGAGGCGCAGCGCGTGCCACCGTCGGCCTCAAGAACGTCGCAGTCGAGGTTGATCGTCATCTCGCCGAGCGCTTCGTAATCGATCACGCCACGGACCGAGCGCCCGATCAAGCGTTGGATCTCAACGGTGCGGCCGTCGAGCCGCCCTTTGTTGATGTCACGCGGCTTGCGCTCGCCGGTTGAGGCCGGGAGCATGCCGTATTCGGCCGTCAACCAACCGAGCCCCTTGCCGGCGCGCCAGCGTGGCACGCCCTCCTCGATCGAGGCGGTGCAGATAACCCGCGTACCGCCGCAGCTGATCAGCGCCGACCCTGTCGCGGTGCTTACGAAACCCGGTTCGATAACGACCGGCCTCAGTTCGTCGGGGCGGCGACCGTCCGGCCGCTGGTAGCCACTCATGCGATCACTCCTTCGTGAAGCGTTACCTGCTCAACGGGGCCGAGTGGAAGCTGTAGGAATCGGGTGCCGATAGCCGCGAACGACTCAGGGTCGCCGGTTGAGAGGAAGCGGTAGCTGCCCTCGGACCGGTTTGGGTTGGCCAAGTCGCGCGCACCGAGCACGTGCTCAACCTGCCGCGCCAGCGCCACACCCGATGTGACAATTCGGACATCGCGGCCAAGCATCCGTTGCAGGATCGGGCTGAGCAGCGGATAGTGAGTGCAGCCGAGGATCACGGTGTCGACGCGCGCCTCGCGTAGCGGCTTGATGTAGCCGCGGACTAGCTCAACGACAGAGTCATCGAAGGCCGAACCGGACTGAATCAGCGGCGCAAGTTCCTGCGCCGCGACCGAGACCAAGGTCACGTGCGGGTCGGCGGCATGGACCGCTTCGTCATAGGCGCCGCTGGCAACCGTTGCGTTGGTCGCGAGCAGGCCGATCCGCCCGTTGTTGGTTGTCGCGACGGCTTGGATCGCTTCGGGGCGAACGACGCCGAGCACCTCGACGCCGAGCGTCGTCTGGCGCATCCGCTGCGCCAGTACGGGAAGCGCCGCCGAGGTAGCTGAGTTGCAGGCGACGACGAGCAGCTTCGCGTTGCGGGCGAGGAGCTCCTCGGCGATCTCAAGGCTGAAACTTGCGAGCTCGTCCGGCGTCCGCTCGCCGTAGGGAAAGCGAGCCGTGTCGCCGAGGTAGATGTAGTCCTCTTCAGGGAGGTGGACGAGCAGTTCGTGCAGCACAGTGAGTCCGCCGACTCCGGAATCGAAGACGGCGATCGGGCGCTCGCGCGGGTCGCTGATCGTGGCCATCGCCTGAGCATAGGGCTGCGCGCTAACCGATTACGGCTTCGCGCTACCGACGCTGTCGATCGACTCCTTCAGCTTCGATACGACGGTCTGCGCGATGCCGCCGCCCTTGAGCGACTTGCCGGCGACGATTACACCGGCCAAGACTCCGGCGACGAGCAGGATCAGAGCGACATACTCGACCGTTCCTTGCCCTGATGGAGAGCTAAGACGCACTACAACGTGGTGAAAAGTGGCGTGAATACGGCCCTGCAGGCGATAAGCCATCGATGCTCCTAACGGTTTGGGGACGGCACGAACCGCAGCCTGCAGGGTGGCGTTGCGCGGATCCACCGCCACTACGTGGACAATCAGCACCAGATGCGTGTTCTGATCGTCACCAACATGTGGCCCTCGGCCGAGCGGCCGGAGCTCGGCAGCTTCGTCCGTGATCAGCTCGAGGCGCTGCGTGCGCTCGAAGATCCCGACCTGGAGCTGGAGTGTTTCGCCTTCGCCCCTGGCGGCTACGGCGCCGCGGCCCGTGATCTGCGGCGCGAATATCGCAAGCAGCGCTTCGATGTTGTGCACGCCCACTTTGGCTTGACCGCCTGGCCTTCGCTCGTAGTCTCGGCCGAGCTTCACGGACTGACGCTGCACGGCACCGACCTGCGCCACCGTCGTTCGCGACTGATCACGCAGGCGGCGCTGCCATTGATCGATCTCGTCGGCGCCGCCAGCCCAGAGCTGGCCCGAGAGGTGCCTGGCTACCCGCGGCGAGAGGTTGAGATTCTTCCCTGCGGCGTTGCGACCGATCGCTTCCGGCCGCTCGATCGCCAACAGGCCCGTGCCGGCCTTGGCCTTCGAAGCGATGGTCGCTATCTGCTTTTTCCAGCGGACCCGGCGCGGGCCGGAAAGCGCTTCGATCGTGCGCAGGCAATTGCCGAACGCTGCAACGCCGAGCTGCTGACGCTCGGTTCGATCGAACCGCAGCAGGTTCCGCTCTGGATCAACGCCGCGAACGCCGTCGTCGTCCCGTCCGAGCGAGAAGGGTTTGGCCTCGCTGTGCTCGAAGCGCTGGCCTGCGAGGTAGCGGTCGTCTGCGCCCCGACCGGGATTCACGAAGCGGCAACGCGCGGGATCGACGGCGCAGATTGCCTCGACTACAGCGAGCAGGCCTGGAGCGAACTGCTGAAAGTGAGCCTCGGCGATCCTGAGCGGAGGATTATTTCGCGCGAGCGGGCCGAGCGGTTCAGCGCCAAGCGGATGGCAGAGCGCCTGCTCGCCAGCTGGCGAGCGCAGCTAGGCAGCCCGCTAGACTCGGCCGCTGCGCGTAACGAGGGGAACGCAGAGACGACACCATGGGATTGAGCGACCGAATTTTCCGCCGAAAGGCAAGCCAAGACGGCGCTCCTGCGGCGTTTGAGCAGGAAGCCGCAGGCAACCCCGTCGAGATTCCCGACGCGACCGTGATCCTGCCACCCGCGCCGCCGCAGGGCGACCCACAGACGATGATTATTCCAGCTGAAGCGGCCGCCGGCGCAGAGCGGTTCCCTGCGCCACCGCCGCCGATAGAGCCGCAGCCGCAGCCGCAAGCCGAGCAGCAGCCCGCGTCGGTCGGTCCCAGTGCGGCTTCCGGCGAACTGGCGCCGGCGCCGCAAGCAGCGCCGGTACCGGCGGCTCCACAGCGGCCGGGATTCCGCGAGCGGGGTCGCCTGCGCCGCCGCCTGCGCTATCTCAAGCAGGTTCGTGAACTGGGCTACCGCGACCTCGGCGGGTTGGTCTTCGACCAGCACCGCTTTGAACGCGGCGATGCTGCGCTGGTCGAAGGGAAGGTGCTCGCAATCGAGACGCTTGACCGCGAGATTCGCGCGCTCGAAGAGGTGCTCCAACTCCAAACTCCTTACGTCGAACTGTTCATCCCCGGCGTCAGCGCCTGCGCACGCTGCGGAACGCTGCACGGAAGCGACGCGCACTTCTGCCCTCACTGCGGATTGGCGTTTGGTGGGCCGCGATCTGTCGCCGGGCTCGGCTCGGTCGGCGCCAACAGCGTCTACGACGTGGGCCAGCAGCCGCCGGCACCGGCCAGCGATCCTTACAACCCGCAGCCAGGCAGCGGCCCCGCGGGCTGATTCGCTGTGGCCGCCGTCGCCAATCCGGAGTGGGCCTACGGGTCGCTCCCTTGCCCACACTGCGGTGAGTGGCTCCACGCTCAACAGGACTGGTGCCTGAACTGCGGCGACCCGGCACGGACGGTTATCGCTCCATCGCCGCGCTGGCGGCGCCCGATCTACGCACTGATCGCCGTTCTTGCCGTAACGCTCGGTGTTCTCGTTGGCGCCTTCGTCGCCGTCACCGACGACGACCCACCGCCGACGCGCACTCAGACTCAAACGATCACCGTCCAGCCCGGTGAGGCGCTCGCCCCAGGCGTGACGCCGGCGCCGACGACGCCCGTGCCGACTACGCCCGCACCGCCGACCGTCGTGCCAACACCGACGACACCGCCGACCGTCACGCCGACAACGACGACGCCGCCTACTCCTTAACCAGCGAAGACCGGCCGCGCCAGGAGCGGCGCTGCGATCTCTGCGGCGCGCGGGTCGGGCGGCTCGCTCGCCACTTCTGCGCCCTGAACGCCGGCGAGCTCGCCGAGCGACAGCGCCAGTGAGCGCGCGAGCGCGTCAACGTTGTAGCCGCCCTCGAGGACCAGCCCAACCGGCACGCGACTGCGCTGGGCGATCGAGTGGACAGCCCGCGCCATCGCCGCGTAGCCGCCATCGCTCACTTCGCACTGCGCGAGCGGATCGTCGCGGTGGGCATCGAACCCGGCCGAAATCAAAATCAGTTGCGGGCGGTAGAGCTCGACCAGCGGCGCGACCAGTTCTTCGACCAAGCCGACGAAGAGCCCGTCACCGCTGCCTGGCGGCAGCGGGCAGTTGACGGTGAAGCCGGTTCCTTCGCCTGAGCCTTGATCGCTTGCTGCGCCGGTCCCCGGGTAACACGGGTGCTGGTGCAGAGAGACGAAACAGACGCGCGGATCCTCAGCAAAGATTGCCTCGGTTCCATTGCCGTGGTGCACATCCCAGTCAAGAATTAGAACGCGGTCAAGGCCGCAGCCCTCGATCGCGTGAAGCGCGGCCACGGCGACATTGTTGAAGAGGCAGAAGCCCATCGCTCGATCGGCTTCAGCGTGGTGGCCGGGAGGACGATGGAGCGAAGCGCCAACCCGCGCCGTTCCGCCGCAAAGCTCCTCGACCAGCGCCGCTGCCCCACCGGCGGCGTGACGGGCAGCCGCCAGCGAAGCCGGCACAGCAATCGTGTCAGCGTCGAGCAAGCTCGAGCTTTCACAGGCTTCGCGAACGACTTCGAGATGTTTGGCGGAGTGCGCGCGAAGCAGCATCTCGTCGCTGGCTTCGGGCGATTGAGCGCGCCGGTAACCGAGCCAATCGAGCCGCTCCAGTTCGTTTTCAATCGCGATGATGCGGTCCACCGACTCGGGGTGATCGCCATTGACCGACTCAGGATGATCGCCATGATTGCCGGTGTCGTGGGCTAGCGAAGCGTCGCTGCGGAAGATTGATCCCTGCATCGGCGGGTACGGTATCCAAGAGATGCCCGGTCGCGAGCGGATCGAAACAGAGCTGGTTGTGGTCGGCGCCGGCGCAGCCGGACTCTACGCTGCCCTGAACGCCGCTTCACTGGGCGCCAGCGTGACGGTAATCAGCGCTACTCCGTTGGCTCAGACGGCAAGCTACTGGGCGCAGGGAGGGCTCGCCGCCGCGCTCGGTGACGACGACTCGCCTGCGCTCCACTTAGCCGACACCGAGCGCGCCGGGCGCGGGTTGGTGCGCCGCTCGGCGGCCGAGATCCTCGTCAACGAGGCGCCCGAGATGATCGCCGACCTGCAGCGGATCCGAATGCGCTTCGACGCCGACAGCGACGGCGAACTCGCGCTTGGCCTTGAAGGCGGCCATTCGCGGCGGCGAATCGTCCACGCTGGCGGCAGCTCTACCGGGCGGCGCCTGGCGCGCCAACTCTCCGCCGCTCTGGTGCGTGAGCCGCGCGTGACGATCCTTGAAGGCAGGCGCGCGAGCAATCTCTGGACCGAGGACGGCCGCGTTGTCGGCGTCGTCTGCGAGGACGGCCTAGCAGTGGCTGCGCGCGCCGTGATCATCGCAACCGGCGGCGCTGCGGCGCTCTGGCAGCGCACGACAAACCCACCAGGCTCGATCGGGATCGGCATCACGCTCGCCCGCGCTGCTGGCGCTGCGGTCGCCGACCTCGAGTTTGTGCAGTTCCACCCGACCGCCGTGACCGGCGTCCGAGGCCGCGAGGGTTACCTGATCAGCGAAGCGATCCGCGGCGAGGGAGCAACGCTGATCGGCCCCGACGGTGAACGGTTTGTAGATGAGCTGGCGCCGCGAGACGAGGTCGCCCGTGCGATCTGGTCGGTGCTTGAGCAGCACTCGGTCGATTCGGTTGGCCTCGACATGCGAGCCGTCGACGCCGGTCGTTTCCCAAATATTGCCGAGGCGCTGCGACAGTCGGGGCTCGATCCGAGCAGTGAGCTTATTCCGGTCGCACCTGCCGCGCACTACATGATGGGCGGCGTCGTCAGCGACCTCGATGGCGCGACCAACGTGCCCGGCCTCTATGTGATCGGCGAGAGCGCCTGCAGCGGCCTGCACGGCGCCAACCGACTCGCCTCGAACTCGCTCTCCGAATGCATGGTCTTCGGCGCCAGGGCGGCACGGAAGGCACTAGACGAACCGGCCGCTGCGGCCGGTAAGCCACCGACCAGCGTTGCGCTCGAGCTGCCGTCGCAGGCCACGCGCGAGGCGATGTGGCGAAATGCGGGACTAATTCGCGATCGCGCCGGGCTTGAACTGCTGCTCGATGATCCGTACCCGTTGGCAGCACTGGTCGCGCGCTGCGCGCTTGCGCGCGAGGAGAGCCGTGGAGCCCACTGGCGCAGCGATTTCCCCGCGCTGGAACCTAGGCTCGACCTGAACCATGCAGTGATTAGCGGCCCAGAACCGGCCTTTGAAGAGTGGCAGTAGCGCTCCGCCGGTTCGCCGTCTTAACACGAACTACATAGAGCGAGTGTTTCAACCTTCACATGGAGGTCGAATACTCGTCTCCTGCGTTTATCGCTAACGCAGATGCGGGGGTCAATGCGAAGGATCGCAACCCAAACCAAATCAGGAGCTGGAACTGAACATGTATCAAGTGAGCAGAGGCATCTACCGCGAACTGTCATCAGAGATCGTCACCGGACGTGAAGGTCATGAGGCCGTTCTTAAGGCAAGCGAGCAGGCAATTGAACGGCTCGCCACCGACCGTCACTACTTCGCCGCTCCGGCCCGCAGCCTCTTCCGCGAGATCCGCGTCCACTTCCCGATTCAGTCCCAGGCCCGCGTCTGGGCTGTCGTGCGTGATTACGTCGCCGCAGCCGACGGGGCGATCGCGCAGCTGACGACGACCGGCCGCGACATCTTCGGGAACCGCCTCCAGTGCCGCGCAACTACGCGCCGTGGCAGCTCATGCCGGCGCCTTCCGAGCAACGCCAACGGCTACTGCCCGTCGCATCAGCACCTCGCGGTAACTGAAGAGATTGAAATCGCTTCAGCCGCTTAGCAGCCTGTAGCGCAGCCTCCAGCAGTGCGGTTCAGGCCCGTCTTGGGCCGGCTCCAATCGACTCCCGTAGCGCTTGCCAGCGCGGCGACGGTTGTGTGTGATCGCGCACACAACCACTATGTGAGCGCGCTCAGTCCGCTCGCGCCGAAGCGAAAAAGCCCGTTAACACTGCGGCTACGCGCTGCGACGCTCGCGCACGATTGCCAAAAACCCCCTAATTAGCAGGGAAATTTGCGATTTCGGCTGGAATTTGCGACACTTCGCTTAGCGAATACCGCTCTTTCAAGGCAATTAGGCCTGAATTATCGCCGTTTTCGCTGTTTATCTGAAGATGCCAATCGCAATCAAAGAATGGGCCGTCACAGTTCGTGCGCTCTCCGAGGGCGAACAGCTGCTGATCTTCCGCACCGACGGCGAGAACGAAGATTCGGCGCTCGAACACGATCGCTTCTTCCTCTTCCCCACCTTTGAGCACGCCCGCAACGACGTTGTTCGCGGTGCCCACGTCCCCGAGCTGCGCCGCGCCCTCGAGGAGGGTGTTTGGCCCGACGGCGACCCGCCGATCAGCGCATTGACCCAGCCCGGTGGAATCGAGCAGCCGGATCGCGTCCGCGTCCGTGCTTGGGCGGAGGTCGCGGGCCAGTACACGATCACCAGCCCACGCGCAATCGGTGAGCTCTCGCCGTTCTACATCTGGACCACCGACTACGCGCAGAAGCGGCTCGGCTGGCGCCGCGGCGCACCGCTCCACGTGACGCTGCTGCGCACCCACCGCATTCCTCGGCCGGTAACGATCCGCGTGCGCCCCGAACACGACTTCGGGCCTGATTGGCTTGAGATCACACGTGATCTTCCGTTCGAAGGAACCCCTGTTCTTTCGGAGATCGAGTTCGGCCGCGTGCAAGACGAGATTGAATCGATCGTCTCCGGTCGCCGCCTCGCCTCGCTCGCTTAGACCGACCGACGCCATAGAGTCGTTCGACGGCGAGTCTTCCTGCGGCGCGCCTGCTGAAGATGGCTTGGATCGAGACTCAATCACCCAATTTCGCCGCGCGCCATGCCGAGCTAGATGGCGCAGACGCCGATGGCGTGCTGGAGTTGCTTGAGGGCATCCGCGAACAGCTAAGCGAAGTCTTTCCGATCGTGCCGGAGGGCGTGACCGCCGTGATCCATTCCAATTCGGCGCAGCTTGCGATGGCTCAACCGGTCACCGCCGTGCTGCGGGCCTTAACCGCGCCCGCAAGCCGCCGCTACGTAGCCGGGTGGTACTCAAGAGGCGAGATTCATCTGCTCGCGCCGCGCCTGCTAAGCGAACGGGCATCAAGCGTTCCCGGGTCGCGCGAGATGCTGATGCTGGCGCCGGCCGCGCTCTACGGCCAGCTCGTCGTCGGCCTCAGCAACCCTGGATTACCGCCACCGTTTACGCCGCGCTCTTGGCTACACGCGCCCAGCTGGGCTTGGCTCTCCGCCGGCGCCGGGCAATGGTTCTCCGGCCAGACAGCTCATGCGCGGCCCGCGATCGCGAGTCGGCTGCGCGAAGGCGACCGACCGAGCTTCCCACCGAAGCTGCGTGACGCTCAGCTGCTTGGCGGAACCGTTTTTGACCTGCTGGCTAGCGAGTCCGGCGAAGCGGCGGCGATCCGCCTAGCTACTGAAGCCCCCGGCGACCCGCGTGAGCTGATCGCGCGTAACTTCCCAGGCCGCTCGTTGGCCGACACCGAAGGCGTCTGGCGCGCCCATCTCTCGCGCCTGGGCGGGGTTTAGAGGCCCTCTAGGCGCCGACCAAGGCACCAACGGCCACAACTGCTCCAACCACGGCTACGGCCGCCAGAAGGCCCGCAATCAGCTTCAGCGGCGAAGGCTCGTATGGCTCGCGCCGATCGATCATCTCCGACTGCAGCAGGACCTCACGGGCAACCGGCAGCGCCGACTGGGCGACGAGCAGGTCGCGGCGCCCTGCGGCCAGCATGTCGGGCACGTCGGAGCCGCGTGAGCGCCGCGTGACGCTCGGCACCCCCTCCTCGAGCAGCAGGTTGGCGATCAGCTCAGCTTCGCTCTGATTGCGGCCGCTGGCGACGACGCAGAGTTGACCTTCGGTGTAGCGCGGATCGATCTTCTCGGCTCTGGCGCGCAGCTCGTCGCGCGTCGACTCGAGCCGCTCAGCCATCGATCTCGACGCCTATCTCATCGATCGCGCCATCGTCGCCGATCATGAACGAGCGCGCGATTGGCTCAGCATCATCCTCAAGGCCGACGATCAGCCATTCACAGCCAGGCCACCAGCGCGCGAAGTTTACGTCGGTCTGTGACGGGTAGGGCTCCGAGTGCGTGTGCGAGTGGTAGATCGCTGCCTGCTGGCCGGCCTCCTCGATCTCAAACAGCAGTGGAGCGAGTTTGGCTCCATCCACCTCGAAGCGGAGCGGGCTGGCCGCAAGGTTTTCAAGTTGATGAACCGAGACGGCGCGGCCCTGATCCAAGGCAACAAGGCCGCAGCACTCGTTCGGCGCTTCAACGCGAGCGTGTTGGACAACCTGCTCAAGCAGCGCGGAGGCGATGATCATCGTCGCCCGAGCCTAGCGAGCTGTTAGCGGGTCGGCGCTGATCAGTCGGTCTTGATGACCGGCTTCTCGTCGATCTCGGTGGCGGCAACGTCCGGCTTGCTTTCACCTGAGATCGAGTCCTTGAATTCGCGCATCCCCTTGCCGACTGAGCGGCCAACCTCTGGCAGCTTCTTCGGCCCGAGAACAACGAGCGCGATCACCAGGACGATGATCAGTTCCATGGGTCCAATGCTTGGCATCGTTCGATTCTACGCGTTCGCCGAAGGAAAAGTGAAGCTTCTTACCACCAGACGGTCGACTCGAGGTTTTCGACCTCGTCGACCGGCAGTGTGTAAAGGCCACTTGAGAGGTACTTCCAGCCGTCGTCGCAGACAATGAAGACGACGTTGCCCTCGTCCATCTCGCTCGCAATCCGCACCGCCACGCGGGCAATCGCGCCAGATGAAACGCCGGCAAAAAGCCCCTCTTCGTCGAGCAAGCGTCGCGTCCAAAC
>CAJBXY010000033.1 GCA_903959665.1 uncultured Solirubrobacterales bacterium
GCTCGCTCCGACGGCCGCCGCGCTCGAAGCGACTGCGCCGGCACTCAACGATCTGATGATCGGTCTGGGCCCGGCGATCAGCGCTGCGAACAAGGGGCTGCCGGCAACCAACGTCTTCCTCGCGGAGACGCCGCCGCTGCTACAGGCGATCGATCCTCTTGCGGCGAACCTCAATCCGTTGTTCCAGTACGTCGGTCAGTATCCGAGCGAGCTGACGGCGTTTGTCGCCAATGCCGCGGCGGCAACCAATGCGCGTACCGACCTAAACGGCAAGGCTGCTCGGTACCTACGGGTCACGAACACGCTCAACCCGCGCTCGCTCGCTGCCTACCCTGAGCGCGTCAAGTCGAGCAGGTCGAACCCTTATCCGCTGCCGCGCTCATTTGACAAGCTCGCGACCGCCAACATGCCGGTTTTCCAAACGACGCCTTGCAGCAGCGGCATCACGGCCGGGCTCTCGGCCAGTGCCGAGGCGGCGCTCGGTTCCGATTACGCTGCGCGCGTCAAGGGCTACGCCTTCAACGTCAACAGCCCCGATGGAATTGGCGATCCTGCCAACGTCGTAGCGCCGGCCTGCACGCTGCAGGGCCCGGTCTTCGGCAGCGGCTTCTACTTCCCGCAGGTCAATGCCGGTGTCGTGACACCGAAGCTCGTCCCCTGATCTGCGCGGGCCGCTCGGCGCGGGAATCGGCCTGCGGCGGTAATTTGGCTTGATGGTCACTCGCCTGCTTGCGGCAGTAATGGGCTTCGCTGCGCGGCGGCCGGTCGCGGTTTCGCTGGCGGTTCTGGCGCTTGCCGTTGTCGGAGCCTTCTTTGCGCTGCGGCTGGAGCCGAGCGCAGAGACTGAGACCCTTGTTGGCCGCTCGACTCCCGGCTACGCGGCGACCGACTTGCTGCACCAGCGTTTCGGTGATGACGCCGTCTATGTGGTGGTGCGCGAGCCTGCGGTGCGGATCGCGCTTGGCGAGGATCTCGGCCGCGTCTTCGGCCTCGAGGGCTGCCTCGCCGGCAATCCTTCGAACCGGGCGGCGCCGCCAGGCGGAAGGTCGGGGCCGTGCGGGCGGTTGGCGGCCACGAAACCGGCGAAGGTGGTTTTCGGTCCGGGAACGTTCATCAACGAGGCGGTCGGTCAGATCAACGAGCAGCTGCGCAGCTTTGCCGCAGCGCAGAAGAGCGAGAGCGCCGTCGCTGGGCGCAAGGCCTACCGCGCCGAGCTGGCCAAGAGCGCCGACCCGGCAGCGGCTGAGGCTGCCCGCGCGAAGGCTCGCCAGAAGGTTGACGCCTACTACTTCCAGCAGCTTGCCGGGCTAGCGCTGCGCTACGGCCTAACGAAGGTGCCGGCGCTCAACGACCCGCAGTTCCTCTCGCGCCTCATCTTCGACAGCACGCGCGCCGCGGGAACTCCAAAGGCCCGTTTCGCGACGATCTTCCCCAGCTCGGAGGGGGCGTTGATCCAAGTTCGCCTTCGCAACAATCTGAGCGAAGCAGAGCGCAAGCAGGCGATCGCCAACATCCGCGACGCAACCGAGATGCCTCAGTGGGCGCTCTCCGATGGCAGCTACCAAGTGACCGGTGCGCCGGTGCTGATTGGCGAGCTGAGCGATTCGATCTCAAAGTCGATCTTGATCTTGCTGATCGCGGCCGTGATCGTGATGGCCTTGGTGCTCGGAATCGTCTTCCGCTCGCGGCTTCGGCTGCTGCCGTTGGCGATAGCTCTGGCATCGGTTGCGCTGACCTTCGGCGTGATGGCGCTCAGTGGGATCGGGCTTACGATGGCCTCGATCGCGATCGTCCCGATCTTGATCGGCTTGGCCGTCGATTACGCGATTCAGCTGCAGTCGCGCTTCGACGAGCACGGGCCGCCGCTGGGCAGCGCGATCGCCGCCGTTTCGGCGCGCGGCGCGCCGACGATTCTCGCCGCCGCGGCGGCAACCGCGGCCGGTTTCCTCGTGCTTGTGCTTTCGCCGGTTCCGATGATTCGCGGCTTCGGCCTGCTGCTGGTGGTCGGCATTGCGCTGGCGCTGATCTGCGCTCTGACTCTTGGCGTCGCAGCCGGCGCGCTGCTGGAGCGGCGCAGCTCGCCGCCGCCGCGGGCGGTCGCCCTCTTCGCTTCGGCCTGGAAGGATGCCGGCGATCTGGTCACGGCGACTGCTCCCTGGCGGGCAGTCGCGTCACGTTCGCGCAGATCGACCGCGGCCGTCTTGCGAATCACGACGGCGAAGCCGGGGAGGGTGTTGGCGATCGCCGGCGCCTTCGCGCTGATCGGTTGGGGGCTCGACACTCAGGCAAGGGTTGAGTCCGACGTGCAGAAGCTCGTTCCCTCGTCACTGCCGGCGCTGCGCGACCTGCAAGAGCTGCAGAAGGTCAGCGGGGTCGGGGGAGAGGTAAACGTCGTGGTCGAGGCGCAGAACGCTTCCGACCCAGCCGTTGTCGCCTGGATGACCGATTACCAAGCGAGGGTTCTCAAGCGGCTCAATTACGACCCTCAGCGCGGCTGCCGCGGCTCCGATCTTTGCCCGGCGTTCTCTCTGCCCGATCTCTTCACGACGCCTGAGTCGGTCTCCTCGCAGCAGCGCGTCAACGCGCTGCTGGGCGCCGTCCCGCCCTACTTAACGCAGAACGTGATCGCCCCCGACCGCAAGACGGCGACGCTGGCATTTGGCCTCAGGCTGATGAGCCTCGACCGCCAGTTCGCGGTGCTGCGCCTGATGGAGAGCGAACTGAACCCGCCGGCCGGGGTTCGAGCCCGGCTCGCAGGGCTGCCGGTTCTTACGGCTGCGGCGAACGATCGGCTCGCTTCACCGCTGCGGCGCGCGCTCTCGTTGCTGGCCAGCCTCGTTGCCGTTGGACTAGTGCTGCTGTTGGCCTTTCGCAGCTGGCGCCGGGCGCTAATCCCGCTCGTTCCAATCGCGCTGGCGACAGGATGGTCGGCGCTAATTCTGTTTGCCACACGGATTCCACTCAATCCGCTCTCGGTCGTCCTTGGCACGCTCGTGGTGGCGATCGCAACCGAGTTCAGCGTGTTGCTTAGCGAGCGCTACCGGCGAGAGCGCGATGACGGGCTTGGCCCGGCTGAGGCGCTGCGAGCAACCTACGCTTCGACCGGCGCAGCGGTCGTCGCTTCGGGAACCACTGCGATCGCGGGCTTCGCCGTGCTTGTGCTCTCAGAGATTCGGATGCTGCGCGACTTCGGCCTTGTGACGGTGATCGACCTCGGTGTCGCGCTGGTCGGCGTGCTCGTCGTCCTACCGGCCGTCCTGATGTTGGCTGAACGAGGCGAGCTGCGCCGCCGCCTCGGCTGGTTCGAACGCCAACTGCCGGCGCGCCGGTCTCCGTCGTGAGCAGCCAAGCGCCGCTCGAACCAACGCCGCCGGCGCGGGCCAAGACGCGGCTTCCAGGCATCATTCTTGTAGCCGCGCTGGTTCTGCTTGTCGCCTACGTCACCTACAACACCGCTACCGGCGAGCGCGGCTCATCGACCGGCCCTGCTGCCGGCACGGCGATGGTTCAGTTTGCAGCGCCGCTTGTTGATTCCTCGCTGGAGGGCGACGTCAACGTGACGCAGAGGGCGGCCGCCGACGGCACGCCGAAAGCCGCCTGCGAGCTTCGCGGGGCGGCAATCCTGAACTCTTGTGATCTTGTCCGCGGCCATGCGGCCGTGTTGGTCTTCATCGACTCCAGTGAGGGGCGCTGCGCAAAAACGCTCGATCAAGTGATCGGCGCGGCGGCGGAGTTTCCCAAGCTGCGCGTCGCCGCGGTCGTGATTGCGGGCGACCGGCAGGCGGCCCGCGAGCTGGTCGCCAGCCACGCTTGGAAGATCCCCGTCGGCGAGGACCGCGACGGCGCGCTGGCCAATCTCTACGGCGTTGCGGTCTGCCCGCAGATCGTCTATCTCAGGGCCGGCGGCATCGTTGACGCCGTTAGCGTCGGCGAGGTTGGCGCCGACGAGCTGAGCGGGCGGCTGCGCGCGCTCGAAGAGGAGGGCTGAGGTGAGCGGCGAGGTTGCCGCCGAGTTTCCCGGGCTCCGCGCCGAGTGGGTTAGCTGCGCGTGCGTCGATCACCGCTGCGACGGTGGCGTTGGCGAGCGGCTGGCGCTGCTGGCGAGCCGCCTCAATGGTCGCCAGGCGCTTGAGCTGCGCCAGCAGCACGTTCCGGCCGCCTACCGCAGCTTCCTGCGCCAGGTTGGGATCGATCCAGATCAGCAGCCAACGCCGATCGAGCAGGCGGTGCTCGGGCGGCTGCTTAGCGGCGGCAATCTGCCGCAGGACCGAATTAGCGACGGGCTGCTGCTGGCGCTGCTTGAAACATCGGTGCCGGTTGTCGCCTTTGACGCTGCGCTGACTTCGCCACCGATCGAGGTTCGTGGCGCCGCCGACAATGAGCTTGTGGCGGGGGTTCAGGTTGAACAAGGCACTCTGATTCTCACCGATTCCCGCCAGCCGCTCTGCCAGCTGTTCTCGCCGCCGCAGCCGCCACTTGCCGCCGGCGCGAACAGCGACCGGCTGCTGCTGGTGGCGATCATCGTGCCTGGCGTAAGCGCGATTGTCAGCGATGAGGCGCTAACGATTGCTGCGGCAGCGATAAGCGGTGGTTGATCGCTGCGCTGCGAGCTAGACTTTGCCAATGGCAGCGCTACTAATCGATCAAAGCGCCAGCAGCGAGCTGCTACCGAGCTTCGCGCTGACGCCCAACGAGGGCGCGGCGCGACGAGCGCTGCGAGCGCAGATCGCTCAGCTCGATCGGCTGCTTAGCGCGGCCAGCTGCGAAGCCTTCCCTGACCGACTTGACCTTCCCGCACTGCCCGCCCGCGGCCCACGGATTCAAAGTCTCGGCGAGCTTGAGCTGCTGCGTGACAGTTTGATCGGCGCGCTGGGCGACGCGCGCGAGGCGCTGGCAGTGCGCGAAGTTGATCGCGGCGCCGCTCGCGAGCTGCTTGAACAGATGCTGCTTGACCCGGCCAAGCATCGTCGCGTGCGGATCTCGCAGCGCGAATTGGGTGTCGGAGGCTGCGGCGTATGGAGCGTTATGCCTAGGCTCGGCCCGATGGGCCGGCTGATGGGTTGGTGGCGCGTAAAGCTTTCGTCCGGCTGTCCCTTAGCCACCTAAAAATGGGAAGGCGAAGCCGCAAGCGCGGGCTCACCGAGCAGCCGCCGGGCAGTAGCGAGCAGCGTGCGTCCGCGCCCGCGCACGCTCGCCCGGACGCTGCCGCACGCCGCCGGGCGCGGCTTGATGAGGCGCCAAAACCGCCTTGGGCGCCGGTTCCGCTGACCGAGATTTGCATCTTCGTTGGAATCGTCCTGATCGGTGTGGCGCTGCTTGGGGGTTCGCAGCGCGCGCTGCTGATTGGCTTCGGCTTGGCCTTGATCTTGATTTCCACACTGGAGCTCTGCCTGCGTGAGCACTTAGCTGGCTACCGATCGCACTCGGTGCTGATCGCGGCCTGCGCGGCGGTGATCTTGGTGCTGCCGCTGGTGCTGCTGACGGCGCTCGCGAAGCTTCTGCTGCTGGCCGCGGCGGCGGTCGTCTTTGGCGTCCTTTGGTGGCTTCTGCGTACTCTCTTCCGTAGTCGATCAGGAGGAATGTCGTGGCGAGCATGAGTGAACCGCAGTTCCCAGCGCCGTCGGAGCCGGCCGCGCTCGGTTCGGCTCAGCCGATGAGGATCACCGGGCTGCACCACGTGACGATGATCTGCAGCGAGCTTGAGCGCACCACCGCCTTCTATCGCGACGTCCTCGGTTTGGCGCTGGTTGACGAAGCTGTCAACGCCGACGACCCGGCGACGCGTCACTTCTGGTTTTCGAGCGATCCGCTCGGTGGCGACGCCGAGACTGGGCTGCGAATCAGCTTCCTTGAGTACCCGCAGATGGAGAAGGCTACGCAGGGCGTTGGCGGCGTTCACCACCTAGCCCTCGCGGTCGGTTCAGCGGCTGAGGTTGACGCTTGGCGCGACTACCTTCGCCAGCGGGATGTTCCGACGACCGAGGGATTCAGCCGCGACGGGCTGCGCTCGATCTATCTGCGCGACCCGGACGGTCAGATCATCGAGATCGCCGCGCCCAGTCAGTAGAGCGCGCTCAGGCGCTCGGTAGCGCAGCTGCGAGAGCCTGGCGCTGACGCTCGGTCATCGAACCGATCGTCTTCTGCTCGGAGATAGGAATGCTCTGAAGCAGGCGGCGGCAGCGGGCTCGGCCCCAGCGGCGCTGGCTGGTGATCAGGTCGGAGATCGTCATCGACTGCGCCTCCCAGGGTGATTCGACCACGACTTCGGCTGCGAGCGTGTCGCCAGCCGCGATGCGGCGTTTCAGCTCGGCCCGTGCAAGGCGCACCGTGTTTGCGCGTTCAAGTGCGCGCAGGTGCTGTGGTGCTGTGGCCGTGCTCGCTGTCTGGGTCATAGGGGCTCCTTGGCGCTCCGGTCGGGCGCCGAATAGTTCTGGTCAGGACGTTTCGTTGCGGCGTAGGGGCCGCTTCGATCAAGTTGTAGTGGGGGCTTCGCGACGACTTCGACCGGTCACCCTACGGGCCCGACTTGCGCCTCTCACTCCCCCTCCGCGGCCACCAAGCAGCCGACTCAGATCAACTTACGAAAGAAAGCTGCCAATCGTCAACATGGTGTAAACGAAATGCGCGCTCAGAGCGTTAAATAGTGTCGGCCGAGCGCGCGATCGAACCGTTCAGCGCAACTAATGCTCGCCCGGCCCCGGCAGCGGGCCGTGCTCAGCCTCGAAGCTGGCCTTGACCGACTCGAAGGCTGCGAGCGCGCGATCCAACGTGGCGCGATCGTGGGTTGCCATCACGCTCGTGCGCAGCAGCGCTCCACTCGGCGGAACGGCAGGGTGGAGGGCGGTATTGACGAAGACTCCGGCGTCGTAGAGCGCGCGCCAAAGCAGCACCGCCTTCCAGTCGTCGCCGACGAGAACAGGGACGATCGGCGTGACGATCGTGCCATCAACGACGCCTGGCGCATCGAGCTGCGCGCTCGGCGAGTCGAGCTGTTGAGGGGCGACGACGGCGAAGCCGAGCTGCTCAAGTCCGTCGCGTAGATAGCGCGCGTTATCGAGCACGGCGGAGAAGAGCGGCGGCCCATCCTCGGAGCGAATGATCCGCAGCGCTGCGAGCGTCGCGCCAACCGCTGCCGGCACCGCCGATGCGGTGAAGAGGTAGGCGCGCGCTGAAACGCGCAGGTAGTCGATGACCTCCGCATCGCCTGCGACGAAGCCGCCGCAGGAGGCCAGCGACTTAGAAAACGTGCCGGTCCGCAGGTCGACTCGGTCCTCAACGCCGAGAAGCTCCGGCGTTCCCGAGCCGCGCGCGCCAAGCACGCCGGTGCCGTGCGCGTCATCGACCAGCAGCCGCGCTCCGTGAGCTTCACAGAGCGCAGCGATCTGATGCACCGGCGCGATGTCGCCTTCCATCGAGAAGACGCCGTCGACCGCTACGAGGACGCCGCCGCCATCGCCGCTGGCTCGCTCCAGCGCGCGTTCGAGCTTGTCGATCCGGTTGTGGCGGAACGGCCGTAGCTTGGCCTTTGACTGGAGGCATCCGTCGAGGATTGAGGCATGATCGCCGGAGTCAACGATCACCGTGTCGCCAGGGCCCAGAATCGTGCCGATCGTGCCGAGGTTGGCTTGGTGGCCGGTCGTGAAGACAAGCGCATCCTCGGTTCCGATCCACTGCGCAATCTCGCGTTCGAGCTCGATGTGAAGTGGAATTGTTCCGTTCAGCAAGCGCGAGCCGGTTAGGCCGGTGCCGTAGCTCTCGAGCGCTTCGCGCGCGCCGTCGATCACGCGTTCGTCGCCGGTCAGGCCGAGGTAGTTGTTCGAGCCGAGCATGATTCGCTCGGCGCCTTCCATCGTGACGACCGGCCGCGCCGGGCCGTCGAGCAGGCGAAAGTAGGGGAGCAGGTCGGCTTCACGCGCCGCACGCAGCTGCTGCTCGCGTTCGTGGCCGCGGACTTTGGCGAAAAGGTCAGATTTGGTTTCGGGCATATAGGCTGCTGGCAATGAGCGTAGAGATCCGGCCGGTGGAAACAAAGGCTGAGCGCAAAGCTTTCCTCGACTTTCCCTATCGCCTTTACGCCGACCAGCCTATCTGGGTCGCGCCGCTGAGGTTTGAGCGCGCCCGCCACATCGATCCAAAGCACAACCCATTCTTTGAGCATGCTGAAGTTCAGCTCTTCCTCGCCTACCGCGACGGCCGCGTCGTCGGGCGGATCTCGGCCCACGTTGACAACAACCTCAACGAGTTTCAGGACAACCTCTGGGGGCTGTTCGGCTTCTTTGAATGCGAAGACGACGCAGAGGCAGCGGCGGCGCTGATCGACGCCGCGGCCGAATGGAACAGTGAGCGCGGGCGAGACCGCATCGTCGGCCCGATGAGCTTCTCGACCAACGACGAGTGCGGCCTACAGATCGAGGGTTACGAATTGACGCCAATCATCCCCACCGAATGGCACTTCCCCTACTACCGCACGCTGCTCGAAGAGGCC
>CAJBXY010000034.1 GCA_903959665.1 uncultured Solirubrobacterales bacterium
GCTTGGTTGACGAGCGCACTGTTCTTTAGCGCTGGTTCGGAGTACTTGAGCGAATTGTTCAGCGCCTCGGCCGCCGTCTTTCCTTGTGTCAGCGGCGGCTGCTCGGCGTCCTCGGCCGGTGTTGGCTCAGCGGTCAAGCCGGCCCCTAGCTCAATCAGCAGTACCTGAAGGTTCTTGCGCGTGCTCTGCTGAAGCGACGTCAGCACCTGATCGAGCTGCACCGGGATTGCCGTCTGACCGGCTGGAATTGTGTCGCCCTCAGCGATCGTCGGCGCCTGCGGCGTGCCTGGCTTGAGGTCAACGAAGAAGTTGCCTTCGAGGAAGATCCGCGGCCTGATCTTCAGCTCCGCATCCTTGTGGATCGGCAGCCCTTCGTCCTGCATCTCCATCGTCACGATCGCGTTATTGGTGCCCTCCTGCCCCTCTACCTTGACGACCTTGCCAACGTTGACGCCAGCGATCCTGACCGGTGAGCTGAGCCGGATCGAGTTGGCCGAGCTGAAGACGGCCTGGAACTGGAACGGTTGGCTGAAGGGGTTGTTCTTCGTGAAGCCGAAGTAGCAGATCAGCCCAATCACAACGATTGCGATCAGCGCGACGGCGATCGGGCTTCGGCCGGTCCGGTCCTTGCGCAGCACGGTTGGGCGATCGCCCTTTGGTTTACGCCCGAGCGAGGCCATTACTTGCTCCCCCCCGTCGACTCGAAGGCCCCTGCGGAGCCCTCATTGCCGGGCGGATTGCCGATCACAACCTTCTCAACTTCATAGTTCTCACGGCCGGCTTCGCACTCACCGGCTGGCTGCCCTGGGGCGGCCGTGTACGGGTAAGGGTTGCTGTGCAGGTAGTTGGTGATGTCGGAGCCGGGAGGGCCTCCGTTCGCCGGCGCGCTGGAGGGGAGCCCCTCGTTGTTTGGTGAGATTGGCGCCGATGTTGACGGGCTCGCAGGGTCGAACAGGCCGCCAGGAGTTGCCATCACCATCACCCGCTGAGCCTGGCCGGTGCTGCCGCCCTCACTACCGATCTCGGCAACGTTACGAAGCAGGATCGCCAGGTAGTTGCAGGTTGTCTGCGCCGGCGTGGCGAACGCCAGCGTCGGCTTCAGGATCGTCGCCGTTTCGGTTAGGTCGACAACTCCGAGCGTCGTGCTCGGATTGGTCGCGAAGCCAGCAACAGCGGTGAAGGTTGTTGCGAGCTGCGCGTTGAAGGCCGGTGAGCTCTTGAAGACCGGCGTGCCGACGGTGACGATGCTGGCTAGGTCAGGGGCCGCCCCGGTGAACGACTTGATCCCCGGCTGTAGCGCGCGCCAAAGCGTCGCGCTGTTGACGAGGAATGGGCGCAAGCGAGGCAGGTTGACGGTCGCGTTTTGGAGCGTTTCGGGGCCTTCTGTGATCGACTCCTGAATGTACGGCCGCGCCACCGAAGCCAGCGCCTCGAAGGTTGTGTCGAGGTTGACGAACATCTGGGCCTGCGTTTCGGCGACCGGCGCGACGACGGTGGAGCTCTGTGAGAGCCCGGTGATGAAGCCGGAGAGATCGGTTCGCTGGCTCGAAAGGTTGCGCATCAGCGGAGTGATCTCTTCGGCGAACGGCTTTAGATCCTGAATGAACAAGTTGAGATCGACTCCGCGACCGGAGATTGCGTTGCCAAACCAGGCCAGGTTGGCCTGCGAGGCCCGCCGCGTCGGCTCGTCGAACATGTCGAAGAACTCATCGATCTCAACCGGCTCAGGGCGCGCCTGCGCGATCGCCAAGGTGCCGCCGTTGGGCAGCCCCTGCTGCGAAGAGCCGCGCGTCAACTGGACGTACTTGAGTCCCAACGCCGAGCGTGGGCGGATCATCACCGTTGTGTCATCGGGAACCGGCTCGACAACGCTGTTGAGCTTCAACGTCAAGACCGCGACGACAGCCCCGTCTGGCTGAGTCTGCGGCTCGATCTTCGTGATCACGCCAACGCGCGTGCCACCGACGCGTACCTCGTTGCCTTTGACCAACCCGGCAGCGTTCGGAACCTCAACCTTAATGTCGTAGGAGGGCACAAACGGGAGACCGTTGTTGGCGTTGTAGGCGAGGAAGACGAGCACGACGAGGACGAGCGTCGTCACGGCGCCGATCAGCACCGGGTTGGCAGCAATTGAGGATTTTCTGCGGCCCGAGCTCATTTTCCAAGCAGGTAGTCGAGGAGGGCGCGGGCGGACTGCGGATCGGCGGGCTGCTTCGTTGGCTTGCGCGGCTCAGCTGCGCCGCTCGAGGGCTTCGTTGCGGAAGGGGCGGGAACGGCCGGCTTGGGCACGACAGCCGACTGCGGGCGCGTAACCTTGCGGGCCGCTGGCTGCTGAGCGGTCGAGGCACTGCTAGTTCCTGAGCCGAGCACGAAGTTGGCGTTGCAGTTGATGTCGTTCTTGATCCTGAATGACTGGCAGCTTGTCGTCGTAAGCCGCGCCCGCAGGTAGTGGCCGTATTCGTCGTAACCGTTGAGCGAGCTGGTCGAGTTGTAGATCAGCGTCATCAGCTGATCGATCCCGCCGTTCTTCCTGAGCGAGCTGAGCAGCGCGGCAAGATTGGTCACCGCCGGCTTGGCATTGGCCCCGAGCGGGCCTAGCTTCTGAACCAGTGGCAGTGAGCTGACTAGAGCCGGCCCGCCGACGTCGGCCGTGTCGCCGAGAGATTCCAGCGCCGGTATTCCAGCCTCGTTGAAGGCTGGCGCGCCGAGCGTGAAGGTGTTGATCGAGTCGGCGGCGCGGTTGAGGTCGGTGAAGACCGGCGTCGCGTTGCGCGAGAAGCTCGCCAGATCATTCATCGTTGGCCTTAGCTGCTCAAGGAAGCCAGGGAACTTCTGCAGGTTTTCGCTGAACGAAGCGCTCTCTTCAGCGGTCGCCTCGGCGGTGTAGCCGGAGGAGTTGATGAAACCGGCGATCCGGGCGCGCTCGCGCGCCAGCGGCGTTACGACCTTGCTGCCGTTCTCAGCCAGTGCGCCGAGCTGCTTGTTCTGGCGGGCGAGAATTCCGAGCACGTCGCCGAACTCCTTCAGCGCCGGGTCGGTCACCTTCAAAGCCGCGTTGAGCTCCGCGCCATTGCCCGCCAGCGCCGTTCCAAACTCGTTCAGAATGATCGTGAAGCGCTGGCGGAACGGCAGGCGCATCACGTTGTTGATCAGATCGATGTCAACAGAGGTGGCGGTGCGGTTTGACGGCAGCAAATACTCGCCCTTGCCGGTGCCCGATGCGATCGGGGCCAACAGCGGAGGCTGCGTGATCCCGGCCGGCAGCGGCTCCTCCGGGCGGCAGTCAACGTAACGCTCGCCAATCAACGACTGCGGGCGGATGCGGCAGAATGCGTTCTCGCGGAAGTCGTGGTAGTTCGCGTTCTCGATGTTCAGTACGACCGCCGCTTTGTGGTCGTCGGTGAGGTCGAGCGATTCGATCGCGCCGACGCGGACACCGGCAATCTTGACGTCCATCCCGGGGATAACGAAGGCCGCGTTATTGAAGATCGCGCGAACGCGGTAGGA
>CAJBXY010000035.1 GCA_903959665.1 uncultured Solirubrobacterales bacterium
CGCCGAAGATCTGCAGGAAGAAGAGGAAGACGTTGAAGACGGTCAGGAAGATCCCTGCCGCCAGCGGAATTACCTCCTGCTGACCGGCGCGACGCAAACGGTTGAAGTCGAGCACGACGAAGAGGCCGAAGACCGCGAGTCCAAGAAAGGCGTAGATCATCGAGCCGCCCGGCATGCTGACGAAGAGCGTCACGATGCCGAAGACGATCAGCCCAAGCAGCGCAAAGAAAGCGAAGCGGTAGAGGAACGAAAGGTCCTTGCGGATTGCGTAACCACCGGCGCCGAGCGCGCCAACGAAGAGCGCCGTTGCGCCCACCGCTTGGTAGACGACGGTTGGATCGCTGACCGCGTAGTACTTAACGGTGTAGCCGATCGAGATGCCAAGCAGCAGGCCAACGGCAAAGAGCAGAACAAGCGCGAGCTGCTGCATCCCCTTGTTGTTGGCGACGTTGAGCCCAATCAGGCAACCGATCGCGACGATCCAAGGCAGCAGGAACCAGATGCCGCCAAGGTCGCGGCCGATGTAGGCACCGACGGCAGCAAAGCCGCAGGTGATCGCGACGAGGCCCATCGTCTGGGCGAAGATTGCCAGTGAGCGTTCGCGCGTGGCGGGCTGGGAGACAGCAAATCCGGGAGTAGACATACGACCATTCTAGGTAAAGCGCGGGCGGTTTAGGGCCGCTCGGCCGATAGGCTGGCGCAATGGCATCTTTCAGCGGCTTTGACGAGCAAACACTTGAGCGTTTCGCCGACCTAATGGTCGGCTTCGGCGCCAACGTTCAGAAGGGCCAGATCGTCGCGATCGGCGCTGAGATCGGCAAGGAAGAGGTGGCCCGGGCACTGGCAGCAAGCGCCTACCGCCACGGGGCGCGCTTCGTTGACGTGAGCTACTTCGACCCGCACGTCAAGCACGCACGCCTCGCGGGCGCCGACCCGCAGACGCTGGAATTCGTCCCCTCCTGGTACGGCGAGCGGATCCTCGCGCTCGGTGACCAGCGCTGCGCGCGGATCGGCCTCAGCGGCCCGGCGGCTCCGGGGCTCTTCGATGACATCGACCCGGCGCTCGTCGGCAAAGACCAGCTGCCCGCGGTGAAGGAAAGCGGCACCGTCGTCAACGACGCGACGACAAACTGGACTATCGGCCCCTGCCCCAGCCAGGAATGGGCCGAGCTGGTATTCCCCGAGCTTGAACCGGCCGCCGCGCTGGAGCGGCTCGCGCAGGCGCTTGTTCACGTCTGCCGGCTCGACGAGGCCGACCCCGTCGCCGCTTGGCGGACGCGCGCGGAGGTGTTGATCGAGGCTGCAGAGAAGGTCACAGAGCGGCGCTTCGATTCACTCCACTTCGAAGGGCCGGGGACCGACCTCGTAGTCGGTCTGCTGCCGACGAGCAAGTTCCTCGCCGCGCAGTTCCAGACCGTTGACGGCATCGACCACATGCCGAACATCCCTTCCGAGGAGATCTTCTCGGTCCCCGACCCGGCGCGCACCGAAGGAGTCGTGCGGGCAACGAAGCCGCTCGTGCTCGGTGGTTCGATCATTGAAGGGCTCGAAGTTGAGTTCAAAGGCGGCAAGGCGATTCGCATTGACGCCGACAAGAACGCGGAGATACTTCGCGGCTACTGCGAGCGCGACGAAGGCGCCTCACGGCTCGGCGAAGTCGCGCTGGTCGATGGCGAAGGGCGGATCGGCAAGCTCGGAACAACCTTCTTCGACACGCTGCTCGATGAGAACGCCGCCAGCCACATCGCGCTCGGCTCGTCCTACGGAATGTGCCTCGATGGCGACGATGATCGTGACCGGATCAACCTCAGCCGGATCCACGTTGACTTCATGATCGGCTCGCACGACGTTGTTGTGACCGGTGTTGACGGTGATGGAGGCCGCAGCGAAGTGCTCCGCGAAGGCCGCTGGGCGATCGGCTGAAGTACGCTTCCCACGAGGCAGGCAGCAACCCAGGAGAGGTGCCGGAGTGGTTGAACGGGCACGACTGGAAATCGTGTAACGGGGGTAACTCCGTTCGAGGGTTCGAATCCCTCCCTCTCCGCTTCGAAGTGTGACGAAACGACGCCGGTCAGAGACTGAACTCAGGCCTGACTGCGACGAGCCGGCCACGATGCAGCCTGGCCGCGCCAAGCGCTCTTATCTTGCCGAGGTGAGCCTTGAGATCGTCGGAACGCAATACGAGCGATGGGCGCGAGTGCTCTTCGCCTATGGATTCGCGATCAGCAGCGCCGAATCGGCTTCGTGGTGGAACGAGCAGATAGCGCAACTTCCTGGACGGGGAGAGCTACGAATCCGCGCAAGCCGGCTAACCAACGGCCTTCCCGACGTCATCGTCGCGGTCGATGAAAAGTGGAGGAGCAACGATCGCCGCAGCGTGCTTGAGGCCGCGAGCTATCACGGACAGACGGCTGAGCACGCGCTGCGGCACGACCTCGATCCGTTCAAGCCGATCAGACTCAGAACACACAGACACCGGCATCCGCCGCAAGATCGCCGCAGAGAGCCGACGCAGCGACTACCGACTCCAGAGGAGTTCGTCGCCGAGCTGGAGCAGCTGGTTGCCGAGCAGCTGCGGGACCATTGAGAGAAAGCGGACTGTTTTGGATTGTCTTTATTACTTGTATTGTCTACACGACTGAGCTAAGCTTTGAGGATCGATCCTTCGAACGAGACCCACTACTTGAAGGTTGCCCAAGTCGCAGAGCGGCTGGGGCTTTCGCAGTCGGCTGTCTACAAACTCTGTGAGAGCAAGCAACTGCCATCGGTGCGCGTGACAGCAAAGGCAATCCGCGTGCCGTCGTGGGTTCTCGACGCGTATCTGAAGAAGCTAAACGGCGAAGCATTCAGCCCACCTCCTCTTCGCCAAGACCGGCGTGAGGCTGAGGCAGACGCGGCCGACTTTGAGCAGCGAACCTCGCTCAGCCCAGAAGATTGGCTGGCCAGCTGGAAGCGAGACGAGTTAGAAGACACGCGCGAGACGATGAGCTTGACGATTCGCTGCCTAGCGATTCTTGAGGCGCGTCGCGCGCCGTTGAGCGCCCACGACGCGCTCCCTGCCGCCTGACCCAGCGCAGAGATCTGTGAATGCGGTGATAATGATCGGATGAGCTCTAATCGCCGCTTCCTGCCAGCCGCCGTTCTAGCCTGCGCGCTCGGTGCGCTGACCTTCTCGGCTGCCGCCTCGGCCGCCGCGCCAGCCTGCAACGGATCGGCGAAGCTCTGTTCGCGGACGCTCGACAAGGTGGTGCTTGCCGGCAGCCACAACGCGATGTCGAGCTCGAGCATTGGCTGGGGAGTTCCAAACCACGCGATCGCGATCGATCAGCAGCTTAAGCGGGGGATTCGCGCGATGTTGATCGACATTCAGTACGGCGTGCCAGACAGCTACGACCTCGGCGGTGGGCCGATCAAGTACGTCAAGTCAACCGACGCGAGCAACCCGAAGCGGCAGCTCTACCTCTGCCACAACAAGTGCGAGCTTGGCTCAACCCCACTCGTCGACGGCCTAAAGCCGATCGCCGCCTTCCTCAAGAGCCACCCGCGCGAAGTGATGGTCTTCGTCAACGAGGATTACATCGCGCCAGCCGACTTTGCCGCCGCGGCCACGAAGGCCGGGCTGCTGAAGTACATCTACAAGGGCTCGCCTACACGCTTCCCGACGCTGGCGAAGATGATCTCCAGCGGCCAGCGCGTTGTCTTCACCTCGGAGGCAAAGACGACTCCGGTCAAGTGGTACTTCGAGGCTTACAAGTCAACGCTGAGCGAGACGCCCTACTCGTTCGCGAGCACCGGGCTGCTGACCGATCCGGCCGGCCTGGCCGAGAGCTGCCGTGCGAACCGCGGCCCGGCAAAGGGCCCGCTCTTCCTGATGAACCACTTCGTAACGCGCCCCCCCAACGGAATCAGCTACGCCGAGGATTCGGCGATCGTCAACACGAAGGCTGCGATCGTTGCCCGCGCCAACGCCTGCAAGGCTGCGCGCGGCAAGATGCCGACGATTCTGGCCGTCAACAATGTTGAACTTGGCGACGTTGTCGGCGCAGCGAAGAAGCTCAACGGCCTCGGCTAACGCTTCAGCCGGCGAGCGCTTCGACGAGTTCGCGGTCGTGCTCGTAGCTGAGCAGATCGAGCGCTTCGGCTTTGCTAAGCCAGCGCAGCTCGTCGACTTCGTCGTTCACTTCAAACTCGCCGCTTAGGACCTTCATTCGCCAGTAGCGGACGTTCTTCGGGCGGCCGCGGTTGTCGGTGTAGCTGACAGGGTCGAGCTCCTCGATCAGTTGGCAGCTGAGCCCCGTCTCCTCCTGAACTTCGCGCAGCGCTGCGCGCTCCGCGCTTTCGTTCTTGTCGAGCTTGCCTTTCGGAAGCGACCAGTCGTCGTAGCGCGGGCGATGGACGATGGCGATCAGGCCGTCCTGCTCAACGACGCCGCCGGCCGCCTCAATCGTGCGCGCGACGCCGCTCATTGCTCGCCCTGGCGCGCGATCTCGATCAGCTCATGCGGGCGCATCAGCACGATCAGCTCGCGCCGCAGCGAGCCAATTCGGATTCCGGCAAGGCCGCCTTTTTTCATGTCGATCTTGGCGCCGGTGAGGTCGTAGACAATCTGGCTGAAGTCCGGTTCGTGGCCGACAATCAGAACCCGATCACCGTGCTCGGGGCCGCAGAGTTCGAGCGCCGCAGCGCCATCGAAGCCGCCGGCCAGCGGCGCAAACTCAACGGCCTTGAAGAGCAGCGCGCCGCAGGCTTCGGCGGCAGTGTCGCGGGCGCGAACCTTTGGGCTCGTCAGAACGGCCGTTGGCTCGAAGCCGAGCGCCGCCAGCGCCTGGCCGGCCGCGCGCGCCTGCTCAATGCCGCGCTCGCTGAGCTTGCGGTCATGGTCGTCGCGCGTGCCGTGCGGTTCGGCGTCGCCATGCCTCAGTAGCCACAGTTGCTGTGCCATCGCTGCGCAGGGTAAAGGACTACGGGGTGCGGCGACGGGTAGCTTTATGCGCCGGATGTCCGTTCACGAAATCGCCGACGATGACATCGTCGCCAGCCACGCCGCAGGGGAAGCCAATGAGCGCCCGCCGCTCGTTGTGCTCGAGCCGCTGATCGAATTTCTCGACGCGGCGGGAATCGGCGAAGGCGAACTAGAGATCGCGCCGATCGGTGAAGGCCATTCCAACGTCACTTACGCCGTTACGCGCGGCGAGGCGAGTTTCATTCTGCGCCGCCCGCCGCGCGGACCGCTGCCGCCGAGCGCCCACGACGTGCTGCGGGAGGCGCGCGTGATTGGCGCGCTCGGGCCGACCGCCGCGCGCGTGCCGAAGGTTCTCGCAGTCGGAGACGACGAGGCGATTATCGGCGCGCCGTTCTTCATCATGGAACACGTCGACGGCGAAGTGATCGGCAGCGAAATGCCGGCAATTTTTGACAATCCGGCGCAGCGGCAGAAGCTCGGTGAGGAGCTGATCGATTCGCTCGTTGAACTTCACAGCGTCGACTGGGAGGCCGCGGGCCTGGAGGGCTTCGGCAAGCCGACCGGCTACCTCGAGCGCCAGCTGCGCCGCTTCGGCGGCCTTTGGGAACACAACCGCACGCGCGAACTTGAAGACGTTGACACTGTCGGCAAGTGGCTGGCCGCGAACATGCCCGAGTCGGGCGCGGCGACGATCGTCCACGGCGACTACCGGCTGGGCAACGTGATCTACGCGGCCGAGAGCCCAACAAAGCTGGAAGCGATCCTCGACTGGGAGATGGCGACGATCGGCGACCCGCTCGCCGACCTCGGCTACTTCGCGACGCTCTACGTCGACCGCGACGACCCGCCGCTGGGGATGTTCGAGCTGAACTCGATGACGCGCGACGAAGGCTTCCCGCTACGCGCCGACCTGATCGCCCGCTACGAAGAGCGCTCGGGCCGAGCGATGAGCGACATCCGCTGGTACCAGACGCTGGCGCTTTGGAAGACGGTCGTCTTCATGGAAGGCAACTACAAGCGAGCTCTCGCCGGTTCAACCGATGATCCGTTCCTGGCCCAGTTCGGCGACGGTGTCGTTGAGCTTGCCAGCCGCGCGCGGGCGCTCAGTGATGGCGCCTGAGGCGGCGCCGCGCGGCCTGCTGCTCGATTGGGGCGGCGTGCTGACGAGCGACGTCTTCGCCGGCTTCCAGCTCTTCTGTGAGGACGAAGGGCTTGACCCGCTGCGCGTGCGCGAGCTCTTCGCCGCCGACCCGGACGGCCGCCAAGCGCTGGTTGAGCTGGAGACCGGCGTGATCACCGAGCCGGAGTTTGAAATTCGGCTCGCTGCGCTGCTGGAGCTTGGGCCCGACCGCACGCCCGGCCTAGTTGACCGAGTCTTTGGCTCAATTGTCGCCGAGGAGGCGATCTTCGAGGCGCTACGGATCGCCCGTTCCAATGGCATCCGCACCGGCCTGCTCTCCAACTCTTGGGGCGTCGAGCGCTACCCGCACGACCAACTTCCCGAGCTCTTCGACGCGATCGTGATCAGCGGCCAAGAGGGCGTTCGCAAACCCGATCAGGCGATCTACGAGATCGCGGTTCAGCGGCTTGGGATGCCGGCCAGTGAGATCGTCTTCGTTGACGATCTAGCGGGAAACCTGAAGCCGGCGCGGGCGCTGGGAATGATCACCGTTCACCACACCAGCGCGGCGCAGACGCTAAGCGAGCTCGAGCAGCACTTCGCGCTACCGCTTCGCGCTAGCTGAGCGAGCCGGCAACGATTCGCTCGCGCAGCTCGTCGCCGCGGCCGGCGGCAACCGCACGGGCGGCGCGCGAATCGGTCAGCTCAACGCCTTGCCCGCGGGCGAACTCAACGAGCTCTTGGCGCTCGTCGGTCTGCTTGGCAGTCTTCAGGAAGAGCCAGGCGAGCAGGCAGATAGTCAGCACCGAGCCTTCGAGCATCATGATCCCCCCGGCCATCGCCTGATCGGAGGCGGCGCCAACACCGCGCCGTGCGAGGCCCGGGTCATAAACGCTGTAGAAAACCTCGCCGAAGATCAGCACGTTGCCGAGCACGGCGCCGGTCAGGCGCACGGCGACGATGTAGGCGAACTGGGCGGCGGTGCCGAACCAAGCCGGCTTCGGCAGCGGGCCGAGCAGCGCCATCCAGATGTTGATGCCAAAGAAGACGAAGGCCGCGTGCTGGACGACGTGGATCAGCTCGTCGCGAACCGCTGCCTCGTGAAAGAGCGGGAGGTGCCAGAGATACAAGTTGGCCGCCCAGAGGACGAAGGCAACGATCGGGTTGACGAAGATCTGAAGGCGGTCGAAACCCGGCAGCTGCAGAACCGGTGCCAGCAGCGGCGCTGTAAGCCCCAGAACTATCAGCAGTGTCGCGATGTCGCCGAGCATCAAGTGCTCGACCATGTGTACCGAGAACAGATCGCCTGCGATGCTGCCGATCGGCGAGCCAACGGCGATCACAATCAGCACGAGGCCTGAGAACATCGAAACTTGGCGCCAGCCCGGCACGGCGCGGCGGGTGCCGCGCAGCGTCTGAACCCGCCGCGCATAAAGCGCCGCGATGATCACCGCCGGAAATAGCAGCAGGAAGAGCAGCACGGGTAACTAGGTTACGCGGCGCGGGTGGCGCGGGATGTTTCTCAGCAGCCCCGCCGCTTAGTCGCGGTTGCCGCGGCCGTAGAGGAAGGCGAAGAGCTTGCCGAGGCGGTTAGTCGTCTTCTCGCTGTAAGGGAACATGTGAACGTCGCGCTTGGGGTGCAGGCGTGAGACGAGGATCGACTGC
>CAJBXY010000036.1 GCA_903959665.1 uncultured Solirubrobacterales bacterium
CCTCAAAGAGGGAGCGCGAGTAGACCTGGGCGATCGCTTCCATCTGGGCTAGTTCCGCCGTTCGCCGCTGATCGCCGAGAAGTCAAGCTCACCGAGCGCCTCGTCAACGAGCCGCTGCTGATCGGCGTCGGTCAATACCCGGCCGGTCACCTTCTCGGTGGCGAGCACAGTCAGGTCGGCGACCTCGGATCGAATCTCTTCGATCGCGCGGCGCGTTTCGGCGTCGATGTCGCGGCGAGTCTGTTCGAGCATCTCGGCCCGCTTGGCGCGTGCCTCTTCGCTCGAATCATGCTCGTGCGTTTCGGCGGCTTTGCGCGCCCGGGCGACAATCTCGTCGGCCTGAACACGCGCGTCCTTGAGCCGCTCGCGATACTCGGCGAGCAGCGCGTCGGATTCCTCGCGCGCCTTCTTGGCGTCCTCGATCGAGTCGTCGATCATCTTGACGCGCTTGTCGAGCGCGTCACGGATCGCCGGGAAGGCGAACTTGTTGAGCACGATCAAGGTCACTCCGAAAGCGAGCAGCGTCCAGATCATCAGCCCCAGATTTGGGCTGACGAGGAAGCTGCTGCCGCCGCTCTCAGACGAGGCCAGTGGCGTTAGTACGGCAAGCATCGCCTTATCCGAGGAAGAAGGCGATCAGGCCGAAAATGAAGGCGTAGAAGACGATCGCCTCAGTCAGCGCGAATCCAAGCCACTGAATCGAGGTGATCTCATCCTTCATCTCAGGCTGACGGGTGACCGATTCGATCACCTTGCCGAAGATGAATCCGACGCCGATGCCAGGGCCAATCGTGCCGAGACCGGCGCCGATGCCAAGAGCGATCGCTTTCATGCCTAGACGCCCGTAGTTTTGAGCCACTTCCGTCGTGACGCCCGACTGGGCGAATTCGCTAATCAGGTGGAGGTCCACTGTGTTCTTGCTCCTTAGTGTTCTTCGGCGACGGCGCCGCCGAGGTAGATCGCTGACAAAATGGTGAAGATAAAGGCTTGAAGTGTTGCGACAAGGCCAACCTCGAAGATGAAGAAGGCTACGGCCAGCGTACCGGTCACGAGGCCGAGGATCAGTGACCCTACGACCGCCAGGTTGAGCAGGACGACGAGGCCGCCGCCCATGAAGAGGATCAGCAGGTGGCCGGCGAGGATGTTGGCGAAGAGACGGACTGAGAGCGAAACGATCCGGACGAACTGCGAGATCACCTCAATGAAGAAGATCGGCACCGCTGCCACGCCTTCGACTCCCGCCGGGACCCAACCCTTCATGTACTTGATCGGCCCTTTGGCGCGGACACCTTCAAAGTGGTAGCTGATCACGACAACGAGCGTTAGTACGAGCGGAACCGAGATGTTGGCGGTCGCCGCATAGAGCGCCAGCGAAGGCACCTCGATCCCGAAGATCATCACCGGCTCGTGCGTGTTTGTCGGCAGCGGGATGTAACCGATCATGTTCGAGTACCAGATGAAGAGGAAGATCGTGGCGAGGAAGGGGAACCAGCGATTGACCATCTTGCCGCTGAGGTTGCCCTTGGTGATGCCCTCAATCAAGCCGTAGTACATCTCGACTGCGGCCTGAATACGGCCCGGCTTCATCTTCATTCGGTGGCCGACATAGATCAGCGTGACGCAGGAGAGAATGGCGGCGATAGCTACGTACATCACTGCTTTGTTGATCGACATGTCGATCCCGAAGATCTCGATTGGGATCCAAGGGTCG
>CAJBXY010000037.1 GCA_903959665.1 uncultured Solirubrobacterales bacterium
ATGCACTGGATGGGCTCCGACAGCGGCGCGCCACCGATGGTCAAAGACCCGTCGAAGCAAGCCAAGGTTTTTGATTACGAAGTTCCGCTCAATGTTGGCGGCGCGCCGGTGAAGGTCGCAGGAACCCTCGTCTGGGTCGGGGAGCAGGGCGGCGGCGCACCGGTCGGGGCGATCGTTGCTTTCGTCCTCGTCTTGTTGGTCGCGCTGGCAGTCGTCGTGATTGTGCGCAGGCGCCGCCGCTTCGCCGAGCGCGGTGACGAAGGCGAATCTTGGTGAAGTTTTGCGCTGCGCTCGTGGCTTGCACGCTGACGCTGATCGTTGCTGCCTCCGGGCCGGTTTCATCGGCCTCTGCGCATGCGCAGCTAACGAGCGTGACGCCGCAACGTGGCGCCGTGCTGCAGGCAGCTCCAAAGATCGTCAGTTTCCAGTTCAGCGAGGCGGTCACCGGAACGCCGAGCGCAGTGCGCGTTTACGGCCCGCGCGGCGCGCGCGTTGATCAAGGAGGCGCCTTCCACCCCGATCGAAAGTCGAACACTTACGCAGTGGCGCTTGAGGGCGGGCTTGCCGATGGCACCTACACCGCCACCTACCAGGTCGTCTCGGCCGACGGCCACGTGATCAGCGCCGGCTCGACCTTCTCGATTGGCGCTCCAAGCTCAGGCACGGCCGCCGTCTCTGACCTGCTTGCAGGCCAGAAGGCAGGGCCGATCACTCGCGGCGCGCTGACTCTCGCGCGCGGCGTGCAGTTCGCTGCTATCGCGCTCGGCGTCGGTGTGTTGATCTTTCTGCTGCTGCTTTGGCCTCGCGCGCGTGCGCGCGCGTGCGGAGAAGATCAACATGGTCCCCAGTGGGTCGCTGCCGACGAGCGCTTCAGGCAACGCTCGCGCCGTCTCATACTGTTCAGCGCAGCCGCCGGGGCGCTCAGTGCAGCGCTTGCGATTGGCCTAAACGCTGCCAACCTCTCCGGCGAGAGCTTCTTCAGCGTGCTTGGTGGCGAGGCTCTCTCAACCACGCTGGATTCACGCTTTGGCACGGTCTGGAGCGCCGCCGTGATCATCTGGCTGGCGCTCGCAGTTGGCGCTGCGGTGCTAATTCGGCCGACGGCTCAAACAGGCGGCCGAGCCAAGCTGCTGCTGCTGATCGTGGCCGCCATGCTGCTGCTTGTGCCCGGCCTCGGCGGCCACGCAGGCGCCGTTTCGCCCGAATGGCTACTGGTTCCCGCGAACGTGCTGCACGTGCTTGCCGCGAGCACCTGGGCCGGAGGAATCGCCGCGCTGCTGCTGGCCGTCCGGCCCGCCAGCGCGCAAGTTCCGGCCGCTCCGCGCACGCGGCTCCTAGTCGAAGTCGTCGGTGATTTCTCAGCGACAGCGCTGATCGCCGTCGTCGCGCTCGTCGCCTCGGGCGTGATCCAAGCAATCTTCCTGCTCGGGCAGCTAAGCGATCTGTTCAGCAGCAACTACGGCCTGCTCGTGCTGGCGAAATCCGCCCTGCTGTTGGCGCTGGTCGCAGCCGGCGCCGCTCACCGCAGGCGCACACTCCCCCGGCTGCGCGCGGCGGCCGCGACGGGAAAATCGCCGGGCGAGAGCGGCCGCCAACTTCGCAACCTGCTGGCCGCCGAAGCGGCGCTGCTGCTGGCCGTCTTCGCAGCAACCGCTCTGCTCTCAGGATCGGCGCCTCCACTGGGCGAGCCGGCAGGCCCGACAAACCTCACGGGCAGTATTGGTCCGGCCCAGTTCGAGGCCACAGTTGATCCGGCGAGCGTCGGCGCCAACACGATCCATCTCTATCTGCTCAACCCGCGCAGTGGCGCGCAGTGGGACAACGCCGACGAAGTCGAGATCAGCGAGCGCCAGAGCGAAGTCGGAATTGGGCCGCTGACGCAAGTGGCAACGAAGGCCGGGCCGGGCCACTACATCGCGCGGGCAGTCCAGTTCGGCGCACCTGGCGAGTGGACAATCCAGTTCACGGTCCGCGTCGGAGAGTTCGATCAGTACACGGCGACGGCAACGGTCGCCGTCCCGTAGCAGCGGCAAGGTAGGCTCCGCAGCGATGAGCAACCCTGACGCCTTCGAAGAAGCCGCTGCGCGATCGCTCGCCGGCGGCACCGAGCGTCACCGCGAGAAAGCCCTAGAGCAGGGGCGGCTACCGGTGCGCGAACGCGTGGCACTGCTGCTTGACGAAGGTTCATTCGCCGAGGAAGGGCTGCTTGCCAACTGGCAGGAGGATGGCCTTGGCGCCGACGGTGTTGTGACCGGCGTCGGCACCGTCGCCGGGCGGCCGGTCGCCGTGATGGCAAA
>CAJBXY010000038.1 GCA_903959665.1 uncultured Solirubrobacterales bacterium
ATCACGCTGGCGCAAACATCGGCAGCGGCGATCGAGGACCGGCTCAACGAGGAAGCGAAGACTGAAGCCGAATCGCTACCGAAGAAGGAGCGCAACAAGTACGAGAAGGACGCCAAGGCCGATGCTCACAGGATCTGGCGACGGGTCCGCACTTCAGCGCTTGACGAAGGGCTGCGCTTGGCCGGCCTCTGGTACCGCGACCTTGCCTGCGTCGTCGACGGCGCGCCGGACTTGATCTACGCCATCGACCGCCGCAGCGAGCTTGAAGCCGACGCTGCAGGGCTCAGCTCGCACCGCCTGCGCGATGCGATCGCGCTCGTGGACGCCACGCGCGCATCACTTTCGATCTACCCCGATGACCAGCTCCAGCTTGAAGCGCTCGCCTACCGACTGGCGCGCAAACTCAGCTAACAACGCCGGCGCCCAGCAGCACCAGCATCAGAACGCCGACCACAACCCGATAGATAACGAAAACGCTGAAGTTGTGTGTGCGAACAAAGCGCAGCAGGAAGGCGATCGCAAGGTAGCCGCTGATGAAGGCCAGCACGGTTGCGACCACGGTCGGCCAAACGCCGACCGAAGCACCGGTCGAATCACCGATCTTGCGCAGCTCAAAAGCGCCGGAGAGGACGACTGCGGGAACCGAAAGCAGGAATGAGTAACGCGTCGCCGATTCGCGATCAAGGCCGAGGAAAAGACCGCCGGAGATCGTCGAGCCCGAACGGCTGACGCCGGGAATCAGCGCCAAGGCCTGGAAGAGGCCGATGATGATGCCGTCCTTGAGCGTCAGCTCTTTGACGTCGCGATCTTGCGCGCCTTTGAGGTCGGCGGCCATCAGCACGAAGCTGAAGAGGATCATCACGACGGCAACGAGCGAGAGCGTGCGCACGTTGTTTTCGATCTGATCGGAGAAGACGAGGCCAACAATCCCTATTGGAATCGTGCCAAGCACGATGTACCAACCAAGCCTGCCGTCTGTGTCGCTGCTGCGCCAAAGCTGATGGTCGCCGCCGAATGAGCGCACGAAAGCAACCGCCATTCGCCATAGATCGCCGCGGAAGTAGACCAGTACAGCCGCCATCGTGCCAAGCTGAATGACGGCGCTAAAGGCGGCGCCAGGGTCGGGCCATCCGGCCAAAGCTGGCACGTAAAGAATGTGGCCGGTACTGGAGATCGGCAGGAACTCGGTCAGCCCCTGAACAATTCCGAGCACGATCGCTTCAAGCGTCGACACGGCCGGGACGCTAGCGGGCGGCTAGGTCAGCGAGCCTCAACCGGCAGGCGTGATGCCCTGCTTGAAGGCCAGCAGGTTGTTTGGATCATAGGCTCGCTTGATCCGCTGCAGGCGCTTCCAATTACTGCCGTAGTAGGCGCTGCGCCACGATGCGAGCCCGGCGTCGATGTAGTTCTGGTAGGCCTGGCCGGACGCATACGGGCGCATCGCGGCGTAGAAGCCGTTGACCCACTCAACGTTCGCCGCTTCAGACTGCGGCTGCCCCCAGAAGTTGAGGTACACGGTGTGGTAGAGCGAGTCGCGGTGCATCCAAGCCATCGCGGCGGGGGAGACTTCGTTCATCTTGCTCGGCGCGCCAAAGGCCTCCAGCTGAACGCCGCCTTCGTATGAGCCCGGCCCGCCAGGCCACTGCTCCACCTGCGAGACGATCTCGGCAATGCCCGCGGCGGGAACCGGCTTCGTGAAGAAATCAGAGCGCTGATAGTTGGGGTAGTCGCCGCTGCTTCCGGCAAGGCTGCAGGAGGTTGATCCGTCCGGCTCGAGCGTGCAGCCGGCGGGGCGGTGGGCATTTGCGTATGGCATCCGCACAATCGTGATCGGAACCTTCTGCGGCCCAATCGCCACCAGCGGCGCGAGAAGATCCTCGAGATCGGCTTTCTTCCCGATCCAGTGGCCGCCGATCGTTACCTTCAGCTCGTAGCTG
>CAJBXY010000039.1 GCA_903959665.1 uncultured Solirubrobacterales bacterium
GCGTCACTAGCTGTATCGGTCATACCGACAGAGTAGTCAGCGCTCGCGCGTAGCATCACTGCCGTGGATGATCCGATTGTTATTAACGGAGGGCTGGCGATTCCGCTGCGGGAGGTTCAGTTCCGCACGAGCCGCTCGTCAGGCCCCGGTGGCCAGCACGCGAACGTGACCGATTCACGCGTTGAAGCGATCTTTGACGTTCGCGAATCAGAGTCGCTGAGCGAGCGCCAGCGCGAACTGATCACCGAGCGCTGCGGCGGGCCGGTAGTGCGCGCCGTGGCGCAGGACGGGCGCAGCCAGGCGCGCAACCGCGAGCTGGCCGTCGAACGGCTTGCCGAGAAGCTGCGCGAGGGGCTGAAGGTTCGCAAAGGCCGCCGCCCGACGCGCCCGTCGAAGGGCGCGAAGGAACGACGGCTCAAAGAGAAGCGGCAGCGCTCAGAACACAAGCGCGGGCGCAAGCCGCCGCGCGATGACGACTAGCGCTGCTTACAGGCCGCTGGGGTGGCGAATCTTGAAGCCGCTCGAGGAGCGCATCTCGCTCTGCCAGCGTGAGCCGTTGTTGCCGCGACCACTGGTGTCGAAGCGAATGCCGGCAACAACCATGTAGATGTGGCCGGAGTTGGTGTAGAGCGTTACCCACTCGCCCTTGCCGGCTTGGCCGTAGCCAAAGAAGCCATAAGAAGCCTCGGGACTCTTCAGCAGGTTGGCGCCACGCAGCGCGTAGCTGACCGAGCCGGAGCAGTCGTAGCCGCTGTCTTCCCACTTGCCGTGGCCGCCGCCCCAAAGGTAAGGCTTGTAAGCGATCTTGTTGCCGGCAGCGATGATCTTCTGAACGGCGATCGGCGCGTTCTCGGGCGCGATCGCAAGGCCGCTCTTGGTTACGCGAGCCTTGTCGCCAGGAACCAGCGAGGTTGGTACGTCGCCGGCGGCCGGGTCGCCTGAACCACCGGGCGATGCGTCCTGGCCAACTTCGATCCGCAGCGCGTAAACGTCGCCTGCGTCGGCGACGCCGTCGACGGGGCGCTTCTGCTTGGCCTCAAAGCGCTTAAAGGCAGCGACCGTCATCGGGCCAAACTCGCCGGTCGGAACCGGGGCGCGCTTGTCACCGGCGCGGCGCAGGTAGGTCTGCAGCTCGCGCACGTCGCGGCCGCTCATCCCTACGACGACTGGGAGCCGCTTGCCGAGCTTCTTCGTGACGCTCGGGTCGCTGCCAACGTTGGCGCCGCCGCTGCTGTCAACCGAGCGCGGCCCACGGGCTGAGATCAGCAGAGTTTTGATCGTGCCGCTGCTGGCAACGCCGCTGACGGCGATCTGCGCGGCAAACTGGAACTTCTGAACTGCCTTCGTTGTTTCGGCAGCGTAAGTGCCGGTCACGGGGACGGGAATCCCGACGCGGCCGAGGAGCTGCTGGAGCGCAGTTACGTTGGAACCGGTGGCCCCAGCGCGCAAAGTCTTGGTCTGAATCTTCGGTAGCGCCGTTGGCGCTGTTGCTACAGGCTGCGTCGTTGCTGCCGTAGCGCTCGCTGCTGGAACCAGCAGCGTTACTAGGGCGGTGGCAATTAGTTGTTTTCGCTTGTTGTAAATCACGGGGAACCCCCTCTTTTGAGTGCCTGCGGGGTTAGCTGTCGGGCTCGCGCGAAAAAGGGCCGCGCTACATCACACTTCGGTGACGATTCGCCCCGGGCTTATTAGGCCTTTGGTTCCCCCGCTCCCCACACTCCTTGAAGTGCAGAGATTCGGCTTGGTTACTTCGTTCGCGGAAGCATAGCGGACTCCTGCGATGGATTACGTCAACCTAGCGTGAAACGCCGATTAGGAGCGCATCGAGCAGCGCTAAAACCACCTCTGAGCGGGGAAAAAGCGAATTTAGCTCGATCTGCTCATCGGGGTGGTGTGAGTGCTCGCCGCAGGGTCCAAGGCCGTCAATTGTGATTTCAATCGCGGCAGCGAAATGGCTCGCGTCGCTCGCTCCTCCCCGTTCGCTGGCGACAATCGGCCGGCCGAGCAGCTCCGATGCGGCTGCCAGCAGCGGCGCGGCCTGCTCGCGCGCGTCCATCCCAGGCCAGGCACGCTGACTCTCAAGCTCGATTGAAGCGCCGCCAATCTGATTGGGAATCGCGGCCTCGATTGCCTCGAGCGCCGCGAGGCTATCGGCGCGCAGGTCGCAGAGCAGATCGCCGCTGGCGGGCACGATGTTGATCGCGTCACCGCTGCGCAGGATCGTCGGCACCGCCGTCAAGCGGTCGGGGCCTTGCGGGTCGCTCAGCGAAGCGACCAGCTGGGCGGCCTCGGCCAGCGCGAGCAGCGCACTCACCCCCTGCTCGGGAGCGCTGCCGCTGTGGGCGGCGCGCCCGCGGGCGGTTAGCTTCAGCGTGCCGGCCGCTTTTCGCCGCACCACTACCGCGTCGTCACCGCTGTCGGTGCGCTCCCCGGCTTCAAAGCAGAGGCAGGCGTCGAAGTCTGCAAAGCGCGCGGTGTGGACGAAAGGGCCGCTGCGCCACTCTTCGTCGTTGACGAGCAGCAGCGCCGCCTCGCCGAGCTCGGGCCGGCCCTCAAGCGCACGAAGCGCACCGAGCGCCAAGGCGACTCCACCCTTCATGTCGGCCGTGCCCGGGCCGACGAGATGATCGCCGCTGCGCCGCGGCGGGAAGAAGGCGTCGTGGGCAATGACCGTGTCGAGATGGCCGACGAGCAGAACCTTCAGCTCGCCCGGTCCGTCAACCGAGATCAGCAGATCGGGCGCGTGCTCAGGCGTTGAGCAGGGAAGCCGCTCAATCCGTGCCCCGGCCGGGGCGAGCGCCGAAGCGACGGCGACAATCTGCTCGGCGGCGGCGGCGTCGCCCGAAGGTGAGGAGACGGCGACGAGCGCTTCGGTCTCGCGTTCGGCGACGGCGGCGATCTGCGCGGCGTGGGTCTCTATCCATTCACGGGCCACTGGCATACTCTCTCACCGATGGCCAACAAAGCGCAGGTCGGTGACTCGGCCCCAGATTTCGAACTGCCTGGCACAGACGGCAACTTCCGCCTCTCCGAGCATCGCGGTGAGCGCGTAGTGCTGCTCTTCTACCCCGGCGACAACACGCCTGTATGCACGAAGCAGTTCTGCTCCTACCGCGATGACAGTGAAGAGATCAAGGCGCTCGGGGCTACGGTCGTTGGGATTTCGCACCAGGATCTCGCCTCGCACGAAGAGTTCATTTCCAGCAACTCGCTGACGATTCCGCTACTGGCCGACGTTGATAAGAAGGTCGCCAAGCTCTACGGCCTAAG
Organism: uncultured Solirubrobacterales bacterium; assembly: GCA_903959665.1. GTDB lineage: Bacteria > Actinomycetota > Thermoleophilia > Solirubrobacterales > Solirubrobacteraceae > F1-60-MAGs163. The sequence continues at coordinate 3,271 of CAJBXY010000039.1, forward strand.
CGCGCCGGTGCTGGGAACGCGCCGCGCGGCGCTGATTATCGACGAGGAGGGCGTGATCCGCTACCGCCACGTGCACGCGCTAGGTCTTAGTTTCCAGAGCGCCGACCAGTTAGGCGAAGCGCTCGCAGCGCTCCCTCCACGCTAGCCTCAGGGTCGTAATGAGCAGCGAAGAGCCAACAACCGAGCCAGAGGCAGCCGCAGTGGCCGAGGCGGTCGCTGCGCCGAGCGAAGAGCCGGCCGCGACCGAGGTTGTCGCCGAGCCGGAAGCCGAGGCCGCCGTCGCCGAGCCGGAAGCGACCGAGGTTGTCGCCGAGCCGGAAGCCGCGGCGCCTGACGCTGAAACCCCGGCCGAGAAGCCGAAAGCGAAAGCGAAGAAGCCGAAGGGCAAAGGCAAGCCGCGCGGCAAGCGCCCGCCGCCGCCGCCGAAGACGCGCGGCCAACTGCCGATCGAGGAGCTGCGCGCAGCATCGAAGGCGACGATCGACCTGTTCGGCGCTCAGCAGGCGATCCGCGCCTCCTTCGCAGTCTTGGCAACGAAGGAGCGCCAGGACATCTCGGCGCTGATCGCCGCCGATGAAGATCACCGCACGCGCGCGCGGAACGTAGCCAACGGCTCGCTGGGAGCTGGGCGGATCGATAAGGCGATGGCCGCGACGATCGTCGCGATGGCGCCGGCGGAAGACCTTTGGATTGTGACGCTCGACAAGGAGCAGGCCTCTCAGCGGCTCGGCCGCGTGCGCGCCGCCAAGCAGCGTGACCGCGAGCGCGACGAGAAGAAGAAGGAACGCAAGAACAGCTCTGAGCGCGTTAGCCGCGACCAGCTGAAAGCGGCGCAGGACGGCAAGGTCGGCGCGACGATCCGCTTCGTTACCGACGAGGACCGCCGCGAGCGCCGCTCCAAAGACGATCAGAAGAAGGCCGCCAAGAAGAGCGGCTCAGTGCTCGACGAGCTCGGCTACTGAGCTTCGCTAAGAAACTCTGCCTGGTGGGCGGCGATCACGCGGTCGGCGCGCTGGCGGCTTGATCTACCAACCAACCTGCCCACTTTTTCGCGGTTGGCGGCGATCAGGTTGTAGCCGGCATTGACCGGCCTTGATAGCTGGCGCAGCAGCGGCGCAGCGGACGCGAGCGAAGGGAGCGCGGCGGCGATCGGCGCGGCCGCCTCGCCGCCCGAATAGAGCCTGCCGTCGCTGTCGATCAGGTGCGCGCTTGCAAGCCGAAGCTCGGGCGGGATCGCGACCAGCAGCCGCTCTCCCTCAGGCGACTGGATCGCGATCAGGCGCAGCCGCCGGTCGCGGTCAAAGCGCAGCAGCTTCGCGACCGACCAGCGGCAGTAGCCGCAATCTTCGTCATAGAAGACGAGCAGCGGGGAGTCAGGCGGCAAGGGTCAGCTGAAGGCGGGCGTCGATCGCAGCGGCAACCGCGTCGCGCACCGGCCCCTCTTCGAAGCGCTCGACCAGTGCGTGAAGGAAGCCTTCGATCACGAGCCTGTGCGCGTCAGCCTCGTCGAGGCCGTGCGAGCGCAGGTAGAAGAGCTGCTCAGGGTCAACTTGGGCGATCGCCGCGGCGTGCGTGCAACGGACGTCGTTGGCGAGAATCTCAAGCCCCGGGATCGCGTCGGCATGGGCTTTGCGACTGACCAGCAGGTTGCGTGATTCTTGGAAAGCGTCGGTCCGCTGCGCGCCTTCGTCAACTTGAATCATTCCGCGCCAGACGGCGTGCGAGCGACCGCCGAGAATCCCGCGGAAGGCCAGATCGGAGGTTGTGTCCGGGGCGGCGTGCTCCTGCAACGTGTCGAAGTCGAGGTGCTGACGGCCGCGGGTCGCGTAGGCGCCTGTAACACGCGCATCTGCGCCGGGGCCGGCGAGCTTCGTCTCAAGGAAGATCTTGCCGTTGGCTGAACCAAAGCCGAGCGTGATCCAGTCGAGAGCCCCGTCGCGCTCAATCACTGCGCGCTGGGAACCAAAGACCCAGCTGCTTTCGCTCAAGGCCTGCGCGTCAACGAAACGTAGATTCGCGCCGGCGCCAACGACGAGCTCAACGACACCGTTGACAAGACCTTCGGCCTCGGCGTCGGCTGAGAGCGTCTGGTGCCAAATCTCGGCCTTGGCTCCCTCCTCGAGGACTACCAGCAGGCGCCAGTGCAGCGCGCTTCCGGCGACTTCGTGAACGGTGTTGACGATGATCGGCTCGCTGAGCTCGACACCCTTCGGGATGTAAACGAGCAGGCCATCGCTCCAGAGCGCCTCGTTGCGTGCAACGAACGGGCTTTCGGCGTCGGAAACGACGCTCCCGAGGTGCTTTTCAACAACCTCCGCGTAGCACTCGGCAGCGAGCGCCAAAGGCATCACGACTGGCGCGCCGGGGCCGGGATCTTCAGCGGTGGCACGGATCGCGCCTTCGCTTGCGAGCTCAAGCAGCGGCTCAGCGCTTCCCTCGGCGCCGGCCGGCGCCGGTGCGAATGAATCAAGCTCCAGCCCGTCAATCGGCGTGAACTCCCAGCCGGGAACGCCGCGGAAGGAGGGCAGCTCAAGCGCATCGAGCGCCGCAGCAGCAGCGGCGCGGCGGTCGGCGAGAAACGGTGGTTCGACGACGGCCTGCGTCATCCGATCGAGCCTTCCATCTGCAGCTCGATCAGGCGGTTCATCTCAACCGCGTACTCCATCGGCAGTTCCTTGACGATCGGCTCGATGAAGCCGTTGACGATCAGCTTGCCGGCCTCCTCCTCGGAGATGCCGTGGCTCATCAGGTAGAAGAGCTGCTCGTCGCCGACCTTCGAGACGGTCGCTTCGTGGCCTACGTCAACGTCGTCCTCGCCGATGCGGATCGTCGGGTAGGTGTCGGAGCGGCTCTCCTCATCGAGCAGCAGCGCGTCGCAGACAACCTTCGACTTTGAACCACCGGCGCCCTTGGCGACTTCCAAGAGGCCGCGGTAGCTTGAGCGCCCGCCGTCCTTAGAGATCGACTTGGCGAAGATGTTCGAGGTTGTGTTCGGCGCGACGTGGACGATCTTGCCGCCCGCATCCTGGTGCTGACCCTTGCCAGCGAACGCGATTGAGAGGATCTCACCGTGAGCCCGCTCGCCCATCAGGTAGACGCTCGGGTACTTCATCGTCAGCTTCGAACCGAGGTTGCAGTCGACCCACTCAACCGTCGCGTCCTTCTCGGCGACGGCGCGCTTAGTGACCAAGTTGAAGACGTTCTGCGACCAGTTCTGAACCGTCGTGTAACGGATTCGGGCGCCTGGCTTGGCGATCAGCTCAACAACAGCCGAATGGAGCGAATCGCTCGAATAGGTCGGAGCGGTGCAGCCTTCGACGTAGTGAACGTATGAGCCCTCGTCGGCGATGATGATCGTCCGCTCGAACTGACCCATGTTCTCGGTGTTGATCCGGAAGTAGGCCTGCAGCGGCATCTCTACCTGAACGCCAGGAGGCACGTAAACGAACGAGCCGCCCGACCAGACTGCGCTGTTGAGCGAAGCGAGCTTGTTGTCGTTGGCGGGAATGATCGTCGCGAAGTACTCGCGCACCAGATCCTCGTGGTCGCGCAGCGCGCTGTCCATGTCAAGGAAGATCACGCCCTGGTCCTCAAGATCCTTGTTGACCTGGTGGTAGACGACCTCTGACTCGTACTGCGCGCCAACGCCGGCGAGGAAGCTGCGCTCGGCCTCAGGAATGCCAAGCCGATCGAAGGTCTTCTTTACGTCGTCGGGGACGTCATCCCATGAGCGCTCGGGCTTCTCCGAAGCGCGCACGAAGTAATGGATGTTGTCGAAGTCGACTTCGGCAAGCATCGGCGAGCCCCACGTGGGCATCTCGCGGGCGAGGAAATGATCGAGCGACTTAAGACGGAACTCGCGCATCCACTGCGGCTCGTTCTTGAACTCCGAGATCTTCTCGACCAGTTCGCGCGTCAGCCCCTTCGGAGCCTTGAAGAGATAGTTCTCAGCGTCGTGGAAGCCGTAGCGCTCGGTGTAGTCGGAGTTGAGGTCCTTGAGGCCCTCTTCTTCGCTCGTCAGCGGGACGCGGGTCTGGTCTGGAGTAGCCATGTTCAGTCAACCTCGATCTTGATTAGTCCGTCTTCAATTACTACGGGAAATGTGTCCACAGGGATGTAAGCGGGGAGCGTCGTTGGGATTCCGCTGCGAAGGTCGAAGATTGCGCCGTGGCGCGGGCATTCGATCGTGCAGCTCTCGGGATCGAGAACACCCTCCGCGAGCGGCGCGCCGTCGTGCGAGCAACGGTCCTCCATCGCAAGGATCTCGCCGTCGCAATTGAATACGCCGATCTGGTCACCGTCCCACTCAACGATGCGGCAGCTGCCAGCCTCAAACTCGTCCAGCGGGCAGACCTCAAGTAGCGGGCTCATAGCTGCGCCCCTCCGGCAGGTCGGGCGGCGTCGGCGGTGTCTGGCTCCCAGTCGGCGAGCGTGCCGATCGCGGCGCTCTTGAGCACCTTCAGCGAAAGCAGCGCGCACTTCATCCGCGTTGCCGAGATGTCGATCCCGAGCAGGTCGAGGATCGCGCTGCGGTCGAGCCGCGCGAGGTCATCGAGCTTCATCCCTTTGATCTCGTCGGAGATCATCGAGGCTGAGGCCTGGCTTATAGCGCAGCCGTGGCCTTCAAAGCGGACCTCCTCGACGACGTCGTTGTCGTCAACTTTGAGCATCACGCGCAGCTCGTCGCCGCAGAGCGGGTTGGTGTCGAACGATTCGCGATCAGGGTTCTCCATCGGCCCAAAGTTGTGCGGGCGCTTGTAGTGCTCGAGAATCTCTTCGCGGTAGAGGGCGTCGTCCATCAGCTCTCTCCGAAGATTTCGATTACGTTGCCGAGGCTGCCGACAAGCGCGTCAACGTCGTCGGTCGAATTGTGGACTGCGAACGAGGCGCGCGTCGTTGCGCCGAGGCCAAGCTTCTTCATCAGCGGCTGCGTGCAGTGGTGGCCGGCGCGCACACAGACCTGGTCGCGGCCGAGGATCTCAGCGACGTCGTGCGGGTGGGCGCAGTCAAGCGTGAAGCTGACGAGGCCGCCGCGCTGCTGGGCCAGTGGCGGGCCTTGAACCGTGAGGCCGGGGATCGCCTGGAGCTGACTGAGCGCGTAAGCCGTGATCGCCTCTTCGTGGGCGCGGACACGATCGATGCCGAGGCCGGAGATGAAATCAACGGCGGCGCCGAGCGCCACCGTCTCGGCGATCGGCGGCGTGCCGGCCTCAAACTTGAATGGCAGCTCGTTGAACGTTGTCGCCTCGAAGCTGACGGTTTTGATCATGTCGCCGCCGGTCAGGAACGGCGGCATCGCCTCGAGCAGCTCGCGGCGGCCGTGCAGCAGGCCGATGCCGGTAGGGCCGTAGGCCTTGTGGCCGGTCCAAACGTAGAAGTCGGCGCCGATCGCATCGACGTTGACGGCCATGTGCGGGACCGCCTGGCTGCCGTCGATCAGGCTCGCTGCGCCGGCGGCGCGGGCTCGCGCTACGACCTCTTCGACCGGATTGATCGTTCCAAGCACGTTTGAGCAGTGCGTGACGGCGACCATCTTGACGCGGCCGTCGGCAAGGAACTCGTCGAGCTGACCGAGGCTGATCATCCCTTCGTCATCAACTTCGAGCCAGCGCAGCTCGGCGCCAACCTCTTCGCAGAGCTGCTGCCAAGGGACGATGTTGGAGTGGTGCTCGGCCTCGGTCAGGACGATTGCGTCGCCTGCGCCAACGTTCTGCGGCCCCCATGAGTAGCGCACAAGGTTGATCGCCTCAGTTGCGTTCTTGGTGATGATCGTCTCGGCCGGCTCAGCGCCGACAAAGGCCGCGATCTGCGCGCGCGCAGCACTGAAGCGGGTGTCGGCGTCGATCGCCAGCGGATAAACGCCGCGGTGGACGTTGGCGTTGTGGTGAGCGAGGAAATCCTCAAGCGCGTCGAGCACGACGCGCGGCTTCTGCGAGGTCGCGGCGCTGTCGAGATAGACCAGCCCCTCCTGCTCCAGGATTGGAAAATCAAGTGCCAGCGCAGTATGCGAGGCGGTCGTCATTAGGCCGACGCCGGCTCCGCGAGTTCGCTGTCGCCGGTGATCCAGCCGTAGCCTTCGCTCTCAAGCTGGTCAACCAGCTCGGGGCCACCCTCTTTGACGATCTTGCCGTCGGAGATGATCGATACTCGGCCTGGCTTGACGAGGTGAAGAATTCGCTGGTAGTGGGTGATGATCAACACGCCCATGCCGCTCTGCGCGCTGACCGTGTTGACGCCCTCGGCAACGATGTTGAGCGCGTCGATGTCGAGCCCTGAATCGGTCTCGTCAAGAATTGCGACGTTCGGCTTCTGCAGCGCCATCTGGAGGATCTCAAGCCGCTTCTTCTCGCCGCCGGAGAAACCGTCGTTGAGGTAGCGCTTCGAAAACTCGCGCTTTACCTCTGTCATCTCCATCGCCTCTTCGACGACTTGGCGGAACTCCTTCAGCGAAATCTCATCCTCACCGCGCGCCTGGCGGTGGGCGTTGATCACCATCCGCAGGTACTTTGTGACGGTAACGCCGGGGATTGCGACCGGGTACTGAAAGGCCATGAAAAGCCCGAGCCGCGAGCGCTCATCGGGGGAAGCCTCGGTGATGTCTTCGCCGCGGAAGGTGATCTTGCCTTTCGTCACTTCAAGCGCCGGGTTGCCCATGATCACGTTGGCGAGCGTGCTCTTGCCGGAGCCGTTGGGCCCCATCAGGGCATGGACTTCGCCGGCTTCAACGGTCAGGTCGACTCCCTTGAGAATCTCCTTCTCGCCGGCGCTTACGTGCAGATTGCTGATCTCTAGTTCGGGCATGGTCTCCGGTCGTACTTAGTGGTTTGGACTCTTAAGCGGCGCTGTGCAGCGGCAGAGCGCTACCGAGCGTTTCAGCTGATTGGGCTACGTCCTGCTTGGCCGAAAAGGCCACTAGTTCGGCCAGCGTTGTGCGCCGCAGAGCCTCTGTGACTCCGCCTTGAACGCGCAGCCAAAGGAACTTCGTCGCGCAGGCTTCGCCGTCGTCAACATGCGAGCAGAGAACGCGGCCGTCGTCGGTTTCATCGACGAAGCAGGACATCGGCGCTACCGAACCCTCGAGCGCCAGCACAACCTCGTCCATCGTCACGCTCTCGGGGTCGCGCGCAAGGCGGTAGCCGCCGTGGGCGCCGCGAGTGCTCTCGACGAGATCGGCGCGCTTGAGCAGTGCGACGATCCGCTCCAGATAGGCGAGCGGCAGCCCTTCATTCTCGGCGATCGCTTTGAGCGAGACCGGCGCGTCATTGGCTTGGCGACCAAGTTCGACCAACAGGCGCACGCCATATTCGGCTTTCGTGGTGAAGATCATTGCTTAATCCTACCAATGCGGTAGGAGAAACCTTTAGCCTTTCGCGGTCGCTCAGGAGGCCGAGCGAACGGCGCTGCCGATCAGCAGCGGTTTGACGATCTTCGGCGCCTTGGGAAAGCGGCCTACTTCGGCCGTTTCTAGCGTCAGCGGTGAGGATTTAATCGTCGCCAGCGTGTCGCGATTGCAGTTGCAGCCACCCGATGCTCGGCGCCAGAGCGGCGCCCAGCGGTCCTGCATCTGAGCGTGGTCGTGATCGAGGCTGCGGACGTGCTCGAGGAAGAGATAGTGGCCTCCGGGGCGCAGAACGCGGGCGATCTCAGCCAGCGCAGCGGGCGGGCTACTGGCCTCGCAGAGCACCAGCGTGCCGGTCACGCAGTCGAAGCTGGCATCCTCGAACGGAAGCTGCTCAGCGCTGGCAGCCACGACCTCGATCTCAATTGGCGCTTCGCCGCTGCGGGCCTCAAGTTGGCTGCTCATCGCCAAGTTCGGCTCGGTGCAGACCAAGCGTGTGATCCCCTCGCGCGGGTAGGCAGCGAGGTTGAGGCCTGTTCCTGCGCCAATTTCAAGAACCTCTCCGCTGGCCTGAGCTAGAGCCTCGCGGCGCTTGGCGGCCAATCCAGCCTGCTGGCTGGCGCCCATAAGGAAGCGGTCATAGATCCGTGCGCCAAAGCGGTTCACTAGGCCAGCCTAGCGGCGAACCGTCGCGGCGGAGCGGTGCGCTATTGTCGGCAAGATGGTGCTCGCAATCAGCAACGCGTTGGCAATCGACATCGGCTTGATTGGCGTCTTCTTCGTCCTTTTCCCGGCGATCGTGACCGTCCTACTGATGATCGCGGGCGCCGGCGTCTACGTCGAGAAGCAAGAGAACGACGCCTACCTCGAGAAGCACCGCATTCCCGGCAGCGAGCGTTAAACCGGGCGCTTCTGCGA
>CAJBXY010000040.1 GCA_903959665.1 uncultured Solirubrobacterales bacterium
CACTCCGCTCGCGGCGCTCCAAGACTCGATCTCGACGCTACCGCGTGCCGCGCCGCTGAGCGTCAACCTGCCGCGCGGGCCGGACGAAAATAGCCTCAGCCTTCCGCTCACCGCGAGGTCGCCGACATAGCGGTAACCAGCCAGAACCAGCTCGCCCATCGGGCCGTTAGTGGCGTCGAAGCTGCCGCCTCGAAGGCCACCTCCGCGCGCATCGCCGCCCGCCGCCAACTTCATGTAACCGATCGAGATTGCGTCGCTGACAGAATTCCGCGCAACGGTGAGCGCGCGGCCACGAGTGCCGGTCGTTCCCGGCGCCGCCCTGGCGTCGGCGAGCCGAAGCGGCGCGAGCGGAACGGGCCGCACGGCGTTGTCGCGGTTGGCGCAGGGAGCGCCCACCTTAAGATTGGCGGCAAAGCGGCGCAGCGCGGTCGCGATACAGCCGGTGGAATCGGTTCCAAGCAGGTCGTGGCCGGCGCCGCGGAGTTCAACCAAGCTCGCTTTCGGTAACAGCGCCGCCACCGCCACCGCATTCTCGGCCGGCGTGCGCAGGTCAAGCTGCCCTGCCAACACCAGCGCCGGGACGTCCGGCAGCGCGCCGCTGGCCGGCGCCGTGTCCAACTGGAGAGGAAATTGCAGGCAGTCGCTAACGGCGCTCTGCGCAGCAACGGTGGCTGAGTCAAACGGGGCGTAGGTGGTGGCCGCGACCGCGGCGAGCGCGCTATTCATTACTGCCGGGCGCTGAGAGAGCGCCGTCGAAAGCGAGTAGGGAAGTGCTGAATCGAGGCATCTTGTCACGACATTGAGCCCGAAGCTGAGTTGCCGCGTTTCCTGTGGCGGGAAGCCGAGCGCCGGCAGCAGCCGCAGCAGCGGCGCGTAATCTTCACTGCGGGCAGCGGCCATCGCGGCTGGCAGCTGAGCCTGCAGCTCGGCGTTGATGTCACCGCTGAAGATGAGGTTCGCTATTTGATGCTGGCTGGAGTACTCCGCCGCCGTCGAGCGGCCGCGGGCGTCGTAGATCTTGCCCCGTAGCGGCGCGCTCGCGACGCGGCGGACTACCGCCGACAGGTCGCCGACCGGGTCTTTCGTGATGCCTGCGCAGCTCTTGCCCGCGCACTGCCGTGCCGTCACTCGCGGTATCGCGGCGTACGTGCCGAGGTAGAAGCCGCTTTCTTGGCTGGGCCCGACGACCGAGTCAAGGATCAACGATTCGGTCTGCTTGGGATATCTGCGCGCATATTCCTGCGCAACCCATGTTCCATAGCTGACGCCCATCAGCGCAACTTTGCGCGCGCCGAATGCGCGCCGAATTGCGTCAAGGTCGGCGACGCTGTCGAGCGTTGAATAGAAGCGTCGGCGCGGCCCAACCCGCTGCGCGCAATCGGCAATCAAAGCTGGGGACCAGAGCTCGTTTGCGGGATGGTTCTGCAGCGGCGGGCACGAGAGCGCGCCGGACCCCCCCGTCCCGCGCTGATCGACCACGACGAGTCGATGGTTGCGCAGCATTGGTGAGAGCGACGCCTCGAATTGATCTGCGAACGGCAGCGCAGCCTGCCCGGGGCCGCCAGCAAGAGCAATCAGCAGGCCGGCGCCGCGCGGGTAGCGGCGCTGCGCTGCGAGCCGAAGCTTGATCGTTCCCGCCGCCTTCGAGGAGTGGTCGAGCGGGACGCTCAATGCCGCACAACGGAACTGGTTGCTCTGCGCGCACGAGCTGAACTTCAATGCCGCGGCGTTGGAGGCGCTGAGCGCAAACGCAGCGAAAGTTAAAGTTACCGTGAGCAGGTGGCGCCGCAGACCCATCGCTAGAAGCTACTGCCCCAGCAGCGCAACTGCGCCGCCCGGCCGGCGCTCAGCCCGGCGGCGTGTCTCCGGCGCCGTCTGGGCGCGGCGTGAACCCGCTACAGCTAGCCACCGGAACCCTTGGGTAGCGCGGGAAGCGTGGATCTTCTCGAGATCGCTCGCAGAGTGAGAAGGCCGAGCCGCGCGTAGTTCGGACGACGCGCTGGAAGACGCAATCGCCGCAGAGGCCAAAATTTGGTCGGTTCATCGGCCAGCCATTATTACGGCCGTACCCTTTACGTAGCGGCCGATCGGCGCCGCCGACGCTCTATGACCACTGAGAACTCAGAAAAACTCGCTCCGCCCGACTCCGGGATGACGACCTTCCTGCGGCTGCTCGGCTTCTTGCGCCCCTACCGGCGCAGCGTCGCCGCGTCGCTGAGCTTCGCGCTGCTGGCGATGGTGATGACGGTTTCGATCCCGTGGCTCACAGGCCAGGCGATCAACCAGATCTACGACGGCGACAAGGCCGATCTGAAGTTGCTCGGCGGCGCCGTGCTGCTGGCTGGAATTCTGCGCGCGATCCTGACCGTCATCCGCCGCCTCGTAGCTGGGCGCGTCTCGCTCGGCGTTGAGTTCGATCTGCGCGCAAAGATCTACGCCCACCTGCAGTCGCTCGAGCTCGCATTCTTCGATCAGCAACAGACAGGCCAGCTGATGTCGCGGGCGACCGTCGATCTCCAGGCCGTCCGCTTCTTCCTCGGCTACGGCCTCGTCTTCCTAATCCAAGCGCTACTGACAATCGGTCTGGCAGCGATCGCGATGTTCCTCACCGATCCTCTGCTGGCCGCGCTGTCGCTGGCGCCGGTTCCGTTCGTGATCATCATTGCCTTCCGTTACGGCCGTCGCTCGCGCCCAGCGCTGCAAGAGGTTCAGCAGCGGGTGGCGGAGCTAACCGCGGAGGTTGAGGAGAACATCGCTGGCGTGCGCGTCGTCAAAGCGTTCGCGGCCGAGAAGCGCCAGAAACTGAGCTTCGATTACCGCGTTGGTCGCGTCTTCGATCAGTCGATGGTCTCAACGCGGTTGACCGCGTTCTACGGTCCGTTTATCGGCTTCCTGCCGCAGCTTGGCCTAGCAGCGGTGCTCTTCTTTGGCGGCCGCCAAGTGATCAACGGCGAGCTCTCGATCGGCGCCTTTTCGGCCTTCTACACCTACCTGCTGATGCTGATCGCACCGATGCGCACCTTCGGCATGATGCTCGGCCTCTCGCAGCGGGCGACAGCTTCCGGCGGCCGCATCTTTCAGATCCTCGACCGCCAGCCCGAAGTGACGGCCCAGCCCGGCGCCGGGCCGCTGCCAGCCGGTGGTGGCCGCGTGCAGTTCGAAAACGTGACGCTGCGCTACCCAGGCGCCTCACGCGACGCGCTTGAAGGCATCGACCTCGACGTTCGCGCGGGGCTGACGGTCGCGCTCGTCGGTGGAACCGGCTCAGGCAAGAGCTCGCTGGTGCAGCTGATCCCGCGCCTCTACGACACCACCGGCGGCCGCGTTCTCGTCGACGGCGCTGACGTTCGTGACGTCGATCCAACCGAGCTGCGCAGCCAGATCGCGGTAGTCAACGACGACCCTTTCCTCTTCTCCGCCAGCGTGCGCGACAACATCGCCTACGCCCGCCCGGAGGCAAGCGACGAGGAGGTCTTCGCCGCCGCCGAGCGCGCCCAGGCGGCCGCTTTCATCAACAAACTCCCCGACGGGTTCAGCACGATGGTCGGCGAGCGCGGCCTGACCCTCTCCGGCGGCCAACGCCAGCGGCTGGCGATTGCGCGCGCGCTGCTCGCCGATCCACGGATTCTGATCCTCGACGACGCCACCTCAAGCGTCGACGCATCGACCGAGCAACAGATCAAAGCGGCGCTGCGCGAAGTGATGGCCGGGCGCACGACCTTTGTGATCGCGCACCGACTCTCGACGATCGCGCTGGCAGAAGAGATCGTGCTGCTCGAGAAGGGGCGACTCGTAGCTCACGGCGACCACGAACACCTGCTGGCTGAAAGTGATCTTTATCGCCAGATAGTCGAGAAGGGGCTGCCGGACCAAGTCTTCCTAACTCGCAAGCCGACCGAGAGCGAGGTCGCCGGGCTATGAGCAAGAGCCAGCGCCAAGAGATGGGCTTGACGCGCCGCGAGGACGTTCGCCGCCGCCTTGAAGGAACCAGCGGGCGCGGCCGTAAGCTGCGCGGCCTTGCGAGCTTGATGCGCCCCTACCGCGGACGCGTGATCCTGATGTCGATCGCTCTCGTGATTGGCGTCGCCGCCTCTCTGGCGCCGGCGCCGCTGGCTGCCAAGGCGATCGACGGCGGCATCATCCCCGGCGACCTGACGGTCCTCAACCTTGTTGTCGCCGCCTACATCGTCAGCGTGCTGCTCGTGTGGGGCTGCTCCTACGCGCAGACCTTCCTCGTCGGCTGGGTTGGCCAGCGCGCGCTCGCCGACCTGCGCCGACGCATATTCGAACACCTCCAACAGATGCCGGTCGGCTTTTACGAGCGTCGCTCGGCCGGGGTGCTGATCAGCCGCATGACCAACGACGTTGACGCGCTCAACTCGCTCGTCACCGACACGATCGTGACGCTCTTTCAAGCGACGCTGACGCTGCTCGGTTCAATCGTGATTTTGTTGCTTCTCGATTGGCAGCTCGCGCTGCTGGTCTTCCTGATCTTCCCGGTGATGGCCGTCGCCTCGTTGCTCTTCCGGATCGCCAGCGCCGACGCCTACAAGCGCACGCGCGAGACAATCGGCTCGCTAACCGGCTACCTCCAGGAGACGCTCTCCGGGGTTCGCGTTGTGCGGGCATTTGCGCAGGAGCCGGTCCACCGTGAACGCTTCCGCGACCTCAATGAGAGCAACCGCTCAGCCAACATGACGACCGTAAACCTGAACGCCGTCTACTTCCCTTCTGTTGAACTGATCGCAGCATTGGCAGTCGTGCTGGTGATCGCCTTCGGCGGCCTGCAGGCGATCGACGGAGCGGTTGAGATCGGCGTACTGGTCGGCTTTATCGCCGCTCTCAACGGCTTCTTCGACCCGATCACTCAGCTCTCGCAGGTTTACACGACCTACCAATCGGGGATGGCGGCGCTCGACAAGATCTTTGAATTGCTCGACACGCCGTCCGACCTCGTCGACGCCCCGGACGCGATCACGCTGCCCTCAGTCAAGGGAGCGATTGAGTTCAGCTCCGTCTCATTCGCCTACCAGCCGCGCGTTGGCAGCGGCGAGGAGCCCGGCGAGACGAAGCTCGCGCTTGACGACGTCAGCGTCTCAATTGCGCCCGGCGAAACCATCGCGCTGGTCGGCTCAACCGGTGCCGGAAAGTCGACCTTCGCGAAGCTAATCGCCCGCTTTTACGACCCGACCAGCGGTTCGGTCAGCGTCGATGGCCACGACCTGCGATCAGTTACGATGCACTCGCTACGCAGCCAAATGGGAATAGTTCCCCAAGAGGGCTACCTCTTCAGCGGCACGATCGCCGAGAACCTTGCCTTCGCTCGCCCCGACGCGCCGCGCGAAGAGCTCGAGGACGCGGCCAAGGCGGTCGGTGCGTGGCCGTTCATCGAATCGCTCGAGGACGGGCTCGAAACTCAGATCGGTGAGCGCGGCGGAATGCTCTCAGCAGGCCAGCGCCAATTGATTGCCTTTGCGCGCGCACTGGTCGCCAACCCTAGAATTCTTATTCTCGATGAAGCGACCTCAAATGTTGACATCCACTCCGAACTTGCGATCGAACAGGCGCTGCGACGGCTGCTGGCCGGTAGGACGTCGATCGTGATCGCCCACCGCCTCTCGACGATCCGCCAAGCCAGCCGGATTCTCGTGCTCGAAGGAGGCCGCATTGCCGAGCAGGGAACTCACGACGAGCTGCTGGCGCTCGCGGGCGTCTACTCCGATCTTTACTCCGACTGGGCAGAGCAGGCGGGCGCGGCGTGAGCGGCGCCGCGATCGAATGGGTTGGTCTCAGCGGAGGCAGCTTTCAGATGGGCAACCCGCGCGGTGACGGCTACCCGCAGGATGGCGAGATGCCCGTCCACGAGGTTTCGCTAACTCCATTCGCGATTGCCGCCACGACCGTCACCAATGATCAGTTCGCGCGTTTCGTCGAGGAGACCGACTACACGACGGAGGCGGAGGAGTTCGGTTGGTCTTTCGTCTTCTCGATCTTTCTGCCTGAAGATTTCGAATTGACTCGCGCGGTGCAGAGCGCCGAATGGTGGCGCCAGGTGAACGGCGCCGACTGGCGCCACCCCGAGGGTCCGCAGAGCGACATCGGCGCGCGCGGCGATCACCCGGTCGTTCAGGTCAGCTGGAACGACGCTGCCGCCTTCTGTGGCTGGGCCGACGCCCGCCTACCGACTGAGGCCGAGTGGGAATACGCGGCACGCGGCGGCCTAGAGGGAATGGCATTTCCTTGGGGCAACACGCTCGAACCGGACGGAAACCACCTGATGAACGTCTTCCAAGGCGAGTTTCCGACCGGCAATACCTGCGCCGATGGTTTTGCCGGCACGGCTCCGGTGAGGTCTTATCCACCAAACGGATTTGGGCTCTACGAGATGACCGGCAACGTTTGGGAGATGTGCTCTGACTGCTACAGCGCAAGCAGCTACGAGCTCAGCGACGAAGAAGACCCGCGCGGGCCAGACTTGCCCGATGACGCTCCGCGAGTGCAGCGCGGCGGCTCGTACCTTTGCCACGCTTCGTACTGCAAGCGCTACCGCGTCGATGCGCGAAGCCACAACACGCCTGAAAGCTGCGCCGGCAACCTTGGCCTGCGTGTTGTAAGAAACGACTAGCGCGAGCTAGGCTGCGGCGATGCCAGAGCAGCCCGCCGGTCGCGTTGAAGCGATCTACATCACAGCCGTGTCCGAAGCTCCGATGGTCTCGCTTGACCGCGTTAACGCAATCACCGGCTGCGGCCTAGAAGGCGATCGCTACTGCATCGACGAGCCGGGCGAGAAGAGCTTCGAGAACCTAACGCTGATTGAACAAGAGGCATACGACTACCTCGCGACGATCGACCTTGAGCTTCCGACCAACGCGCTGCGGCGCAACCTGCTCACGAGCGGCGTCGAACTGAACCCGCTGGTCGGCAAGGAGTTCATGGTCGGAGAGGTGCGCTGCCTTGGCACCGAACTGGCCGACCCCTGCAACTACATCCAGGGGCGCACGTTGCCTGGAGTGCTGAAGGCGATGGTTGGCCGCGGCGGCCTGCGCTGCCAGATTCTCGAAGGCGGCGCTATCTCTGTAGGCGACCTCGTCCACTGATTGCGTAGGATCGCCGCATGTCAGATAACACGCCCGTCGCCGCTAGCCCCGATCTCCCATGGACAGAGGGCCTCTCTTACAACCAGGCCGTCAAGGCCGGGGATCTTGTCTTCACCGCTGGGCAAGGAGGTTTCAAAGCCGACGGCTCGCTCGACGGTGACTTCGAGTCGCAGGCACGCCAAGCGCTCGCCAACGTTGAAGCGGCGCTCGCGGTCTTTGGAGCCGACCTTCAGAGCGCAGTCAAGCTGACCGTCTTTCTCGTCAGCGCCGACGATTACGGCAAGTTCAAGGAGCTGCGCGAAGAGCTCTTTGACGAGCCGTACCCGGCTTCGACGTTGCTGCTTGGCACTCCCGTCTTCCCCGAGATGCTGATCGAAGTAGAGGCCGTCGCCTCACTCGCCGGCTCGCGGCAACAGCTGTAGCGACGATCGTCGCCAGCTCGGGGCAGATGAGAACTCCGTCGCGTTACCGGATTCGCACGACCTTCTTGGTTGCGGTTCCTGCCACGCCATTCTTCTTCGGTGTGATTGACACCGTCCAGCGGCCTCTTGAGAGCTTGAGGGCGCAGGTTACGGTCTTCTTCTTGCGATTGGCGACGCACTTACCTTTCTTCAGCTTTGCTGGCTTTTTCGCGGCGGCCTTCGAAGTAAACGGAGAAGCCGTGATCGAGTAAACAACTCCGACTTCAGCTCGAATGACGGCTCTAACCGTGTCGGAGCGGCTGTCGACAGAGAGCGTGGCTTTCGGCGCCCGTGGACCTGCCGGCGCCGCAGGCGGAACTGGCGTCGTAACCGGCGCGGCAATAGGCGCGGCAATTGGAGCAGCCACCGGGGGCGTAACTGGCTCAGCAATCGGAGCGCTCGGAGCCGGAGCGGAGTACTTGCTCTTCCAAGTGATCGTCGGGCTTGAGAAACCGAAGCTCGGCACGTTGATGTAGATGCCGCCACCGTCGCCTGGG
>CAJBXY010000041.1 GCA_903959665.1 uncultured Solirubrobacterales bacterium
ACTGCGCCGGAGGAACCAAATGGATAACGAAACAATCATTCTGCTGGTCGGCGGCTTCAGCATCGTCTTCGGCGCCGCCGCCTGGGTTGGGCTGATGGCCGCGCCCGCTTGGCAGTCCTACAGCACGCTCTGGCAGCGCCTAGCCGGCGTCTTCCTTTCGCTCTACGCGCTCGCGGCTTTCATCGTTGTTGGCATTGCGCTCGGCGCCGTTGTGATCTGGTTTTGGGACCGCGTCTCGGCCTGATCGCTCAGCGCGCGTAGAATCGTTTCATGTCCACGTCGGCCCGCCGGAGCTCTGCTTCGCTCGATCTTGAGGCGCTCGAGGCGATCACCGACGCCGTCGAGTCGGGCGCCGGACTGCCTGAGGTTGTTCGCGCCGCCGCGCGGGCGCTCGAGGCGAGCCTTGCCGTCAGCGATCGCGCCGGCCACGTGCTGGCCGTGGCGGCGCGTTCAACAGCCGATGAAGCCTCACTGCTGGCCGACGGCAGCGGCGTCAAGTTGATTGAGCTGCGCGTCAGCGACGCACCGGTTGGAGTGCTGCGGCTGCGCCCTCGCGGTGAGCTCGACGCTTCGCTGCTGCGGCTCGTAACTACCTTGATCAGCTCTGAGGTTGAACGCGTGCGCGCTCCCTCGCGCGCCACGGCTGAAGCTGCCGAGCTGTTTCTGCTCGCTCTCTTGGCACGGGAGATCGAGGACGCAGTCGCGGTAGCGGCCGCCGCCGCCGAGCTGGGGACGAACCTCGATAGCGGTGCCAGCATGATTGTCGTCCGCGCACACGCCCACGTTGCGGCCGGTGAGGGCCGCCGCGCCCGCGTCCATTCGCTCGTCGATCGCGCTGCCCGTGGCGTTGCGGCCGACTCCTTGAGCGCGCTGACGCCGCCGCGTGACCTGCCCGGCGACGACGTAGCGGTGTTGCTGGCAAGCGGCGATGATGCGCTTGCCGCTCGCGCCGGGGAAGCGATTCGCAGTGAGCTGCTCTCAGGCCTTCCCGGCCACACAGTCACGATCGGCCGCAGTCGCCCGTGCGAGGACCCGGCTCAGCTCCACCGCGCGGCGGCCGAAGCGCTGCTGGCAGTGAACGTGGCCGAAGGCGACGACGACCACCCGATCATGGCCTTCGAGCAGACCGGCGCCTACCGGCTGCTGCTCTCGGCGATGGCTGACAACCCCGACGAGCTGCGGCGCTTCTACGCCGAAACGGTTGAGCCGCTCGTCGCCTACGACGAGCAGTACGAAACCGACCTGATGTTGACGGTCGAAACCTTCCTTGAGGCCGACGGCAACGTTGCCGGCACCGCGCAGCGGCTGTTCACTCACCGCCATACGGTCCGCTACCGGCTGGAGCGGGTTCGCGATCTTTGCGGCCACGACGTCGGCTCCAGCGATGGCCGCGAGAAACTGAGCCTCGGCCTGAAGGCGATGCGCGTGCTTGGAATCCCACGCCGTGGCGGCCCGGCCGGCGAGCCCGGCCTGAGCGCCGGCCGCGTATCGAAGCCACGCTGAACGGTTTGCTCGCCGTCAGCGGCGGTCAGTGCTTATCATCAGGGGAGTCCCGGTGGGGGGTGGTGTAACGGCAGCACAACGGCCTTTGGCGCCGTTAGTCGGGGTTCGAATCCCTGCCCCCCAGCTACCAGGCCTGCAGGTGTTCGCCCGCAGGTGCGCTTTCGCCGCTTGCGCTCTACGATGTGAACGTGTCCGCTAACACCGCCGTCATTTTGGCCGCCGGCCAGGGGACACGCATGCGTTCGCGCACGCCGAAGGTTCTCCACGACCTCTGCGGCCGCCCGCTGATCGAGTGGGCCTTGGTCGCCGCGCGCCAGTCAGGCTGCACGAAGCTGATCGTCGTCGACGCCCCGGCGCGACCGCTCGACGGGCTACTCGGTGATGACGTTGAGCTGGTTGTTCAACCGCAGCCCGACGGAACGGCTGGAGCGGTGGCGGCGGCAATCGACTCGCTGCCCAAGTCTGGCCCGGTCGTGATTCTCAGCGGCGATGTCCCGCTGATCAGCCCCGAAACGATTCGCGAGCTGATCGAAGTTCATCAGCAGAGCTCCGCCGCCGCGACCGTCGCCACGGCACTGCTTGACGACCCAAGCGGTTACGGGCGCGTCGTTCGCAGCGCCGACGGCGGGCTGGAGAAGATCGTCGAAACCAAGACAGAGGGCGACGCGACCGCTGAAGAGATGCTGATCACGGAGGTCAACAGCGGCGTCTATGTTTTTGATTCGGAGGCGCTTGCAGCCGCGATCGGGGGCGTCGGCAGCGACAACAGCCAAGGCGAGCGCTACCTGCCTGCCGTGCTGCCACTGATTGCGGCCGCCGGCGGCAGCCTGATCGCTCACGTGGTCGACGATCCGTCGATGCTGCTCGGCGTCAACGACCGCGTTGATCTCGCTGAGCTGCGCGATCTCGCGCAGATGCAGATCATCGAAGCACACCTGCTCGGCGGCGTTGACATTGTCGCCCCGGCCTCAACGCAGATCGATGTCGCTGTTGAGATCGGCGCCGACAGCGTGATCGAGCCGTTCACGGCGCTCTGCGGCGCAACGAAGATCGGCGAGCGCTCGACGATCGGCCCCGATTCGACTCTGACCGACGCGACGATCGGCGACGAGGTAACGGTGCTGCGTAGCCACCTGACCGACTGCGAGGTGCGCAGCCAAGCCAGCATCGGCCCGTTCTCACACCTGCGCCCAGGTTCGCTGGTGCGCGAGCGCGCAAAGGTCGGCGCCTTTGTCGAACTTAAGAACGTTGACATCGGCGAGGGGGCGAAGATTCCCCACCTCTCCTACGTTGGCGATGCCGAGGTTGGCGCAGGCGCAAACCTCGGTGCGGGAACGATCACCGCCAACTACGACGGCGTCAATAAGCACCGCACCGTTTTCGGCGAGCGCGTTCACGGCGGCGTTCACGTCTCCTACATCGCACCGGTTGAGCTCGGCGAGGACTCTTGGACGGCGGCCGGCAGCGTGATCACTGAAGCGGTGCCGCCAGGCTCGCTGGCGATCGGTCGCGGGCGCCAGCAGAACAAGGACGGTTACGACGCGCGCCGCAAGGCAGAGGCCAAGGATCAGAAATGACCGATCTCGCGCCTAGACTCCCGATCGAAATGGTGACGACGCAGAGCGGCCTGCAGCCAGCTACCAGCATCCCGATCGATTACGACAAGCGGATGATGGTCGTCTCCGGCCGCGCCCACCCCGAGTTGGCGGCGAAGATCGCCGACCGTCTTGGCGTCGATCTTGGGCCGGTAACGCTGAAGACCTTCTCCAACGGCGAGGTTTACTGCCGCTTCGACGAGTCGATTCGCGGCGCCGACGTTTTCATCGTTCAGCCAACATGCGGCAACCCCGCCACCGGCGTCACCGCCAACGACGCCTTGATGGAGCTGATGGTGATGATCGACGCCGCCGTCGGCGCATCAGCCCACCGCGTGATCGCCGTAACCCCTTGGTATGGCTACTCGCGCCAGGATAAGAAATCGGCTCCGCGCGAACCGATCAGCGCCCGGCTTGTGGCGCGGATGCTCGAGTCGGCCGGTGCCGACCGCGTTCTGACGATGGACCTTCACGCTGGCCAAGTTCAAGGTTTCTTCCAGATCCCCGTCGACCACATGACGGCGATGTTCATGTTGACGCAGTACTTCGAAGATCTTGGCCTCGATGATCTTGTCGTCGTCTCACCTGACGCCGGCCGCGTAAAGCTGAACAAGAAGTTCGCTTCCAAGATCGGTGCCGAACTGGCGATCCTCGACAAGGAACGCCCCGATCACCAGGTCGCTGAGGTCGGCTACGTGATCGGTGACGTTGACGGCAAGACTGCCGTGCTCGTCGACGACATGATCGACACCGCCGGCACGCTCGCCGTCGCAGGCCAGGCCGTGCTGGAAGCTGGCGCGACAAGCGTCTACGCCGCTGCCACGCACGGCATCTTCAGCGGCGCCGCTTGGGAGAACCTCGCCAGCGCCAACTTCGAACAGATCGTCGTCACCGACACCGTGCCGCTTCGCCCCGGCGCGCCCGAGAACGTCCGCGTTCTGACCTGCGCCGACGTGCTGACCGATTCGATCCGCCGGATCTTCACCGACGACTCCGTCAGCGAAGTCTTCGGCGGCGAGAACCAGCTCTTCTAGCCTCCGCCGCCGATCACGAAGCCGCGCTCGACGAGCGTCACCACGGCCAGCTCAAAGGCAGCGAAGTCGCGCGCCAGCAGGTGCTCGATCGGGCGCCCGCTAGGCCCGTCGGTGCGGAGCCAAAGTTTCAGCACTTCGGGGCCAACGCAGGCCTGCGCCTCTTCCGTCAGCTGGAGCAGGATCGGCAGCTCAGGGCGGTGGTCAAGGCTGTCGGAGATGATCTCGATCGGGTTGCTGTCGAGCACTGCGCATAGCTCCTCGTCGCTCAGACCAAGCTGCCCCATCAGCAGTACGGCTGCGCTATCCATTGCTCGGCCCGTCAGTCGCCGCGGGCCTGAAGCCGTGCGGCCGGCTCGCGCTTCTGCTCGCCCGGCCAGAAGCCTGTGATGTAACGGAAGCCGGTTGCCCCAGCACGCGTGAAGGTCGCTGTCGTGACGGCGATGATTGAGCCTTTGATCGCCGCGGCGGCCACCACCTCCGGCCAGCTCGCCAGCTCCGTAGTGGCGGTCGGTGGTTCGCTCCCGCGCGTGCGCTCCCAGCCATCGATGAAGGTTGCTTGACCGACGCGCTTGGCCAGCACGGTGCCAAGCAGCAGGCCGATCGGCATGAAAAGAATCTTCGCAATCACGCTGCCAGACTACCGCCAGCGTGCAGCCGGCGGCGGCGACCGGCGCCGACCGCCCAGTCGGCCTTTACCCTTAGTGGTCGTGATTCTTTCGCGAATCTGGGTTATCGCCTTGCTCGTTCTGCTCTTTCTCCTCGCCTCGTTCTTCGTTGCGCGCTGGCTTACGGCCGAAAACCGCGAGCGCAATGCCGTGGTCGAGCTACTCCAGCTCCAGAACGAGGGCGACGCCGCCGCAATGCTGGCAGCGCTCGATGGCTGCGAGCAGCAGCCAAAGTGCCGGGCCGACGTTGAATCGAACGCTCGCCGGCTGCGCAGCCAGGGCTCAATCAAGATTCTCCGCTTTGACTCTGCCGGCGCCTACTCGGTCGGCAACTCAAGCGGAAATTCGCGCGTCGCATGGAACCGCGGCGGTGAGAGCCTGGCAACAGTCCAGTGCATTGAGGTTGAACGCCGCGGGTTGGCGTTTTTTGGCGGCAGCATCTTGCTCCATTCGATCAGTCGCCCGATCGGCCGTGAGTCTGCATGCCCAAGTTAGCCAGGCTCTGCGCGGCGCTGCTGGCAGTCGCCGCGCTGCCGGTAGCCGGTGCGCAGGCAGCGGAGAGCTCGGCTGGCGCCGTGCCAAGCCAAAAGACGCTCTACACCGACGGCCCCTCCGGCCGTTACCTCGTCGATGGGACGTGGCTGCGGCGGCTCGATCCAAACAACGTTGGCCTCGCTCAAAGCTGGCAGAAGCAGACCGCCGCCGCCGACTGGACGGCGACGGCCGTGCCGAACGCGTGGAACGCAGGCGACGACAGCATCGGCTCCTACCTCGGTTCGGTCGGTTGGTACCGCAAAGAGTTCCGCTTGCCGGCCGGGAACCCTGGCCGCTCTTGGGTAATCCGCTTCGAGCAGGTCAACTATTCAGCGACGGTTTGGCTCAACGGAGTTCAGGTCGGCTCGCACTCCGGCGCCCACGAGCCGTTTGAGCTGCGCCTGCCGAAGGCGCTGGTCAAGGCCGGCTCGGCCAACAGTCTCGTTCTTCGAATCGACAGCCGACGCACGATCAACGACCTGCCTCCGGCGCGCAGCGACGAGTTTGGCGTGCCACAGGGCGGCTGGTGGAACTACGCCGGCATCCTCCGCGAGGTCTACCTGCGCGCCGTTGATCAGATCGACATCAGCTCGGTCAACGTCCGCCCCGATCTGCCATGCCCAAGCTGCTCGGCCGACGTCAACTGGCAGGTCAAGCTGAGCAATCTCGGCTCGAAGACGGAGAGCGTGACCGTTGCCGGTCGCTTTGGTTCGAAACGGCTGACGATCGGGAAGGCGACGCTGCGCCCCGGCGCTTCGACGACGCTGACGAAGAGGCTGAGCGTCGCCAAGCCAAAGCTGTGGTCGCCGGCGCGCCCGTATCTTTACGACGCTTCACTCGTCGCGGCAGCCGGCGCGCGCACCTTCCAGCGTTACACGCGCCACGTCGGCGTTCGTTCAATCAAGGTCGACAGCGTCGGCCGTCTAACACTCAACGGCCAGCGGCTCGACCTGCGCGGCGTGGGCATGCACGAGGACGCCCCCGGCCGCGGCTTTGCGATCGACAACGCCTTCCGCGACAAACAGATCGGCTTCGCACGCGATCTCGGCGGGCTGATGTTGCGCTCGCACTATCCGCTCCATCCCTACACGCTGCAGCGCGCCGATCAGCTCGGGATGCTGGTCTGGTCGGAGGTTCCCGTCTACCAGATTCCCAACGCGCAGCTGGCCGTTGCCGCCAACCGGGCTCGCTACGTCGCGGCGGTCGCTTCGATGGTCGAGGTCAACCGTGATCACCCATCGGTGGCCGTTTGGTCGATCGGCAACGAGATGTCGTCAAACGTCGATGATTCGCAGGCCAGCTACATCGCTGCGGCGACCGCTAAAGCCAAGCAGCTTGATCCAAGCCGGCCGGTCGGGATCGCAGCCGGCGGCCCTGGAAGCAGCTGCCAGAGCGCTTACGAGCCGCTCGACGTGATCGGCCTCAACAGTTACTACGGCTGGTACGTCGGCGAGAGCGGTTCGATCGCCGATCGCCAGCTGCTCTCGGAGATGCTCGACGCCGCCCGCGAGTGCTACCCGACGAAGGCGATGATGATCACCGAGTACGGCGCCGAAGCATCGACCGCCGGGCAGCCGGAGGATCGTGGTACCTGGGCCTTCGCCAACGAGCTGATCAAGTTCCATCTCGATGTCTATGCGACGAAGCCATGGCTTTCTGGCTCGCTCTATTGGGCGCTGCAGGAGTTCTGGGTGCGCCCTGGCTGGGAGGGGGGCAACCCGTTCCCGGCGGGGCCGCTGCACCAGAAAGGCTTGGTCAGCTTCGCTGGAGCCAAGAAGCCGATCTTCGCGCCCGTCCAGAAGGCTTTCAAGGCCGTCAAGCAGGTCGGATCGACGCGCTAACAAGCGGCCGTCTTGGCCCGCCAGAGCGCCTGCGCGCCGCGATCCCGCTACCATCGAGCGCCGCTGATGGCTCAATCTACGAACTCAACACTGAACGCTGCTCCACGCGAACCAAACGGTTCGCGCGCAAACCGCAGGCTTCGCCGCGAGGGTCAAGTTCCCGGCGTTCTCTACGGCGGCGAGGGCGAAGCTGTCTCGTTCTCAGTCGACGGCCGTGAGCTGCGCGCCGCGCTGCACGCCTCCGGCGCTGTCGTCGACCTCGTAGTCGGCGGAACCAGCGAGCCGGCCGTCCTCAAGGACGCTCAGCGCCACCCGGTGCGCGGCGAGATGACGCATGTTGATTTCGTTCGCGTCAACCTGAATGTCGCGATTGAAGCCGTCGTGCCGCTGATCGTGATCGATGCCGAGGAATCACCGGGCGTTGTTGAAGGAGGAGTCGTCGACCAGCCGATCCGCGAAGTTCGCGTTGAGGCGCTGCCGAACGAGATCCCTGAGTCGATTGAGATTTCGGTGGCAAGCCTGAACATCGGTGAGACCGCTCAGCTTTCGACCGCTGTGGTTCCTGCTGGCGTAACGCTGCTTGACGAAGACGATCTGGTTGTCGTCTCGATGCTCGCTCCGCG